>NZ_JAVAYC010000015.1:0-128012 GCF_042709235.1 Pseudomonas sp. LS_2
AGAGCAAGAGCAAGAGCAAGAGCAAGAGCGGTAGCAGTAGCAGTAGCGGTAATCGCAGTGGCGCCCTTGCTCGGAGCAAACACACCTACGACACCTGAGCATGCCCCGCTTCCCCCAACTCCTCATGCAACGAAACCCGCGACGTCTCCGGCAACCCAAGCCCCCCCACCAACGCCACCACCGCAATCACCACCAGATAGAACGCCGGCGCCAGGCTGCTGCCGGTCTGCCCGATCAACCAAGTCGCCACCAACGGCGCAGTACCACCAAACAACGTATAGGCCACGTTGTAGGTAATCGCCGAAGCCGTATAACGCGTCCGCGTCGGGAAACTCTCCGACAGCAACGCCGCCGTGACCACACCACTGAGCAACGCCCCCACCGCCAGCAAAATCACCCCCAGCAAAGCCCCCGACATCGACCCCGAACTCGCCAGCCAGTAGGACGGAAACACCACCGCCATCACCCACAGGCAAGTGACAGCAATCGTCCGCCGACGCCCGACCCGGTCCGAGAACGCTCCCGCCAACGGACAACCCACCGCCGCGAACAACAACGCCACCGTCGTCACCAACAACGCCTGGGCACGGCTGAGGTTGCCCACCAGTTGCAGATAGGTCGCGAAGTACGTCGTGAACATGTAGAACGACAACGCCGTCAGCGAAATGAACGCCCCCAGGTTGCAGATCGTCCGCCCATGGTGGCGCAAGGTGTCCCTCAGCGGCGAATGCTCATGCTCACGGCCCTCGGCCAGCGCCTGGCGAAACGCCGGCGTTTCTTCCATTCGCCAGCGCAAGTACAGCCCAACCAGCCCCAAGGGCGCAGCGATCAGGAACGGCACCCGCCAGCCCCAGGCATTCATTGCCTCGGCCGATAGGCTCGCCTCCAACGCATAGGCGATCACCGCCGCACAAGCAAAGGCCGAGAAGGTCGACACCGGTATGAAACTGCCATAGAACGCCCGCTTGTGGTTCGGCGCATGCTCCATCAGGTAGGCGCAGGCCCCGGCATACTCCCCGCCTGCGGAAAAACCTTGCAGGCAACGCGCAAGCGTCAGCAGCGCCGGGGCCGCCAGGCCGATGCTGGCGTAAGTCGGCAGCAGGCCGATCAACGTGGTGGAGCCAGCCATCAACAGAATGGTCAGCGACAGGATCCGCTTGCGCCCAAGCCGATCACCCAAGGCACCGAACACGATACCGCCCAGCGGGCGCAAGGCGAACGCCACGGCGAATACCGCGAAGGTCTTGAGCAGGCCTACGCCGGGTTCAGAGCTTGCGAAGAACTGGCTGGCGATCAGCGTGGCGAGGAAACCGTAGACGGCGAAGTCGAACCACTCGACGAAGTTGCCGATGGCCGAGGCGGCGATCACCCGGCGCAAGGTGGCGGGGGATACCTCGTGGGATGCAGACATGCGCATGTGCTCCGTTTTTCATAGGCAGCCTGGAAAGGATGGCGCGGTCTTGTCCGCACTTCTAATTCAAAGGGCCAGTAGAACGGAGGGTCGGGCGAGGGGCTTCTTCGAGGGCGACATCGAGATGCCTGATACAGTCGGATTTGCGCTACACCGCAAACACCACGCCGGTACGCGACGCTGCATTGCGGATGTGCTCCTGCATGGCCTTCAGCGCCGCCGCCTGCGAGCGCCGCCCCAGGGCACGAAGGATCTTGCGGTGCTCCTGCCAGGTTTCCATGGCCCGTTCCGGGCGAATGAAAGGCAGTTTCTGGCTTTCCAGGAAGATGTCCTGGCTGGCGGTAATCACCTGCAGCATCGCGTGGTTGCCGCAGGCTTGCAGCAGCGCCTGGTGGAAGGCGAAATCCAGCCGCGCCGCCGCTTCGAAACGCCCGGCCTGCAGCTCCTGGCGCATGGCCTCGACGTTCGCCTCGAGGCGGTCGAGGTCATCGGCGGTCAAGGCCAGCGCCGCCTGCCCGGCAGCGAAGCCTTCCAGGGCGTAGCGCAGTTGGAAAGTGTCGGCCGCCGACACCTGCTCGGCGTAGGGCCAGGCGAACCCGGTAGCGGGCGCGGGTGCCTGGACGAACACCCCCTTGCCCGGCTGCACACTCACCAAACCCAGGGCACTCAACGACGACAACGCCTCGCGCAACGAGGCACGGCTGACCCCCAGGCGCTCGGCCAGGTCGCGCTGCGAAGGCAGGGCATCGCCCGGCTGGTAGTGACCTTCGTCGATCAGCTTGCGGATGCCTTGCAGGGCCATTTCAGGCACGGCGCGGGGGAGGGTGGCGAGCATCTGTTCAGACCAGTCGGAGGTGAATGACGGTGACGTTTTACGACCATTGGCCCGCCCTGGCAAGCATTGCCCCGTGCTGGCGCAGGCTGGGCGGGCCTTGCACGAAAGCAGGGCGCAACCTTGTACGAAAATAGGCACCACCCTATAACTGTTCAGACCAGTAAGACCGTGGAACCCCGCCTGCGCAGCCCTTCGAAGCGCTGTCGAGCACAGTCTGGCATGGCCCGTGCAATTGCCAGCCTGGACCCATCCATCATTCGGATTCGACGCGAGGCCTTTCCATGACGAAGTTCCGCTCCCTGTTCCTGGCGACCCTGTTCTGCGGTACCTCCCTGGCCCTGCCCGTGGCCCAGGCCGATGCATTGGCCGACATCAGTGCCCGGGGCGTGCTCAAGGTGGCCGTGCCCCAGGACTTCCCGCCGTTCGGCTCGGTCGGCCCCGACCTCAAGCCCCGTGGGCTGGACATCGATACCGCGCAGCTGCTGGCCGACAAACTCGGCGTCAAGCTGGCGCTGACCCCGGTCAACAGCACCAACCGCATTCCCTTCCTCACCACCGGCAAGGTCGACCTGGTGATTTCAAGCCTGGGCAAGAACCCCGAGCGCGCTGCCGTCATCGACTTCTCCCGCCCCTACGCGCCGTTCTACCTGGCGGTCTTCGGCCCGGCCGAGACCCCGGTCGAGAATATCGAAGCGGTCGCCGGCAAGACCATCAGCGTTACCCGTGGCTCGATCGAAGACATGGAGCTGAGCGCCGTCGCGCCCAAAGGCGCGACCATCAAGCGCTTCGAAGACAACAACTCGACCATCGCCGCCTACCTCTCTGGCCAGGTTGAGCTGATCGCCAGCGGCAGCGTGGTGATGGCCGCCATCGCCGAGAAGAACCCCTCCAAGGTGCCGGTGGTCAAGGTCAAGCTCAAGGACTCGCCGGTGTACGTGGGCCTGGCCAAGAACGAGCCGGCGCTGCTGGAGAAGGTCAACGCCACCCTGGAAGCCGCCAAGGCCGACGGCAGCCTGAACCGCAACGCCGAGAAATGGCTGAAGCAGCCACTGCCGGCCGACCTGTAAGCGGCGCCCGGAATCTTTACCCATGGCTTACCAATTCGACTTCACGCCAGTGCTGGCACAGGGCGACCTGCTGCTCAAGGGCGCCTGGTTCACCGTGCAACTGACCCTGGTCGGCACCGTGCTGGGCATCGCCATCGGCGTGCTCGGCGCCGTGGTGCGGGCTTGGCGCCTGCGCCCGTTCGATGCGCTGTTCGGGGTCTACGTGGAGCTGATCCGCAACACCCCGTTCATCGTCCAGCTGTTCTTCATCTTCTTCGGCCTGCCAGCGCTGGGCATCCGCCTGAGCGAGTGGCAGGCGGCGGTGCTGGCCATGGTGGTCAACCTCGGTGCCTATTCCACCGAGATCATCCGCGCCGGTATCCAGGCGACCCCTCGCGGTCAGCTGGAAGCGGCTGCGGCCCTGGCCATGAGCCGCTTCGAGGCGTTTCGCCACGTGGTCCTGCAACCGGCGCTGGCCAAGGTGTGGCCGGCGCTTTCGAGCCAGGTGGTGATCGTCATGTTGGGCTCGGCGGTGTGTTCGCAGATCGCCACCGAAGAGCTGTCGTTCGCCGCCAACTTCATCCAGTCGCGCAACTTCCGCGCCTTCGAGACCTACTTGCTGACCACGCTGCTGTACCTGTTCATGGCCATCGCCCTGCGCCAGTTGCTGGCCTGGCTTGGCAGGCGCTTGCTGATTGGGAGACGTTGATGGATTTCACTTTCTGGGACATCGTGCGCAACCTGCTCATTGGCCTGCAATGGACCCTGGCGTTGTCGCTGGTGGCGTTTCTGTGCGGCGGTATCGCTGGCCTGCTGGTGCTGCTTGGGCGTATTTCGCCGCTGTCGGCACCGCGCACCCTGGCACGTGGCTATATCGAGCTGTTCCAAGGCACGCCGCTGTTGATGCAACTGTTCATGGTGTTCTTCGGCATTGCCCTGTTCGGTATCGACGTGTCCGCCTGGGCAGCGGCGGCCATTGCCCTGACCTTGTTCACCAGCGCCTTTCTCGCCGAGATCTGGCGTGGTTGCGTGGAGTCGATTCCGCGCGGGCAGTGGGAGGCCGGCGAAAGCCTGGCGCTGAGCCGTCTCGAGCTGCTGCGTCATGTGGTCCTGCCGCAGGCGCTGCGTATCGCCATCGCCCCGACCGTGGGTTTCTCGGTGCAGGTGGTCAAGGGCACTGCGGTGACCTCGATCATCGGCTTCACCGAGCTGACCAAGACCGGCGGCATGCTCGCCAACGCCACCTTCGAGCCGTTCATGATCTACGGCCTGGTCGCCCTGGGCTACTTCATCCTCTGCTACCCGCTCTCGCTGAGCGCCCGTTACCTGGAAAGGAGGCTGCATGCCCCTGGTTAAAGTGTCCGCGTTGCACAAGTACTACGGCGACAACCACGTGCTCAAGGGTGTCGACCTGAGCATCGAGGAGGGCGAGGTGGTCGCCATCATCGGCCGCAGCGGTTCGGGCAAGAGCACCTTCCTGCGCACCCTCAATGGCCTGGAGTCGATCAGCGACGGAGTGATCGAGGTGGACGGCGAATACCTCGACGCCAGCCGCGCCGACCTGCGAGCCTTGCGCCAGAAGGTCGGCATGGTGTTTCAACAGTTCAACCTGTTCCCGCACCTGAGCGTGGGCGAGAATGTCATGCTCGCCCCGCAGGTGGTGAAAAAGACCAACAAGGCCCAGGCCCGCGAACTGGCCGAGCAGATGCTGGCGCGGGTGGGCCTGGCGGAAAAGTTCGACGCCTACCCCGACCGCCTTTCCGGCGGCCAGCAGCAGCGGGTGGCGATCGCCAGGGCCCTGGCCATGTCGCCCAGGGTGCTGCTGTGCGATGAGATCACCTCGGCGCTGGACCCTGAGCTGGTCAACGAGGTGTTGGGCGTGGTGCGCCAGTTGGCCAGTGAAGGCATGACCCTGGTGATGGTCACTCACGAGATGCGCTTCGCCCGCGAAGTGGGCGACAAGCTGGTGTTCATGCACCAGGGCAAGGTGCATGAGGTGGGCAACCCTGCCGAGCTGTTCGCCGCTCCACGCACGGCGGAGCTGGCGAACTTCATCGGCATGGCCAACCCAGGCTGAAAGGGGGCGTGTTCAGGCATCGGGAAACCGCTATTCTTGGCGCATGAGCACGCCGCCCCTGCAACGTAACCCCTGCCCACCGGGCGCCTGCGACTGCGGTCGCGAGCGCCTGGACGACGGCCCGCTGGCCGCCCAGCGCATCCTCCTGCTGACCCGCCAGGAAGAAAAACGCCTGCTCGAGCGCCTGGAAAACCTCAAGGACCTCGAAGACCTGCAACGCCTGCAATCACGCTTGTACGAGCAACTGGGCATTCGCGTGCACATCGCCCCCAGTCTCAACGAGGTGCGCACCATGCGCGGCATTGTCATCGACCTGGAGGAACAGCCCGGCCTGTGCCGCAAGACCCGCCAGTCGATCCCCGCTGCCATTCGCCGAGGGCTCGAGCGCAACCCGCAAGTGGCGTTCCGCCTGCTCGATGCCCACGACCTGCTGCGCGATGCGTGAGCCTTGCCGGGTATCGAAAGAGCCAGGCTATCGCTGCTGAATACTTCCTCTATTAGACCTCTGCCCAAGCTCGGCTAGTCTTGCCTGTGGCCTCGCGCAACGCGCGTGCAGCTGTGTCGGCGTAAAGCCGACCCCACCTGGTGAGGAGACGGCCGAGCAACCCGCTCGACCGAGCGCAAACTGGCATAGACCAGAAATCTGGATAACCGACCCAAAAGGTACCCGCAGATGTCGAACGAATCGAAATGCCCGTTCCATCAAACCGCAGGCGGTGGCACAAGCAACCGAGACTGGTGGCCTGACCAGCTCAACCTCAGGATTCTGCACCAGCATTCCTCGAAGTCCGACCCGATGGATCCGACCTTCGACTACGCCAAGGCGTTCAAGAGCCTCGACTTCCAGGCCCTCAAGCAAGACCTGACTGCCTTGATGACCGACTCCCAGGACTGGTGGCCGGCCGACTTTGGTCACTACGGCCCGCTGTTCGTACGCATGGCCTGGCACAGCGCCGGCACCTATCGCATCGCCGACGGCCGTGGCGGCGCGGGTTCCGGCCAGCAGCGTTTCGCCCCGCTCAACAGCTGGCCGGACAACGTCAGCCTGGACAAGGCACGGCGCCTGCTCTGGCCGATCAAGCAGAAGTACGGCAACAAGATTTCCTGGGCCGACTTGATCGTGCTTACCGGCAACGTTGCCTTGGAGTCCATGGGCTTCAAGACCTTCGGCTTTTCCGGCGGCCGTGCCGATGTATGGGAGCCGGATGAAGACGTCTACTGGGGTTCGGAAAAGGTCTGGCTGGGCGGCGATACCCGCTACGGCAAGGCCCAGGCGCCAGGCCAGGGCGACCTGGTGGCGGAACCGGCCAAGCACGGCGAGGAACAAAGCCGCACCCTGCAAGGCGAGCGCAACCTTGAGAACCCGCTGGCTGCCGTGCAGATGGGCCTGATCTACGTGAACCCCGAGGGCCCGGAAGGCCACCCCGACCCGGTGGCTTCGGGCAAGGACATTCGGGAAACCTTCGGCCGCATGGCCATGAACGACGAAGAAACCGTGGCGCTGATCGCCGGCGGCCATGCTTTCGGCAAGACCCACGGCGCCGGCCCCGCCGACAACGTCGGTGCCGAGCCGGAAGCGGCAGGGCTCGAGTTGCAAGGCCTGGGTTGGCCCAACAAGTTCGGCAGCGGCAAGGGTGGCGACACCATCACCAGCGGCCTGGAAGTCACCTGGACCTCCACACCGACCCGGTGGAGCAACGAGTACCTGGAAAACCTGTTCAATTTCGAATGGGAGCTGACCAAGAGCCCGGCAGGCGCCCATCAATGGCGCCCGAAGGATGGCAAGGGCGCCAACACCGTGCCGGACGCCCACGACCCGACCAAGCGCCATGCACCGATGATGCTCACCTCCGACCTGGCGCTGCGCTTCGACCCGATCTACGAACCCATCGCCCGGCGTTTCAAGGAACACCCCGAGCAACTGGCCGACGCCTTCGCCCGCGCCTGGTACAAACTGATCCATCGGGACATGGGCCCGCTGGCCCGCTACTTGGGCCCGGAAATGCCCCAGGAAGAACTGCTCTGGCAAGACCCCTTGCCGAACGTCGACCACCCGCTGGTGGGTGAGCAGGACATCGCCGCGCTCAAGGCCAAGGTGCTGGCTTCGGGCCTGAGCGTTGGCGAGCTGGTGTCCACGGCGTGGGCCGCAGCCTCGACTTTCCGCGGCTCCGACAAGCGCGGCGGTGCCAACGGTGGGCGCCTGCGCCTGGAGCCGCAGAGATCCTGGGCGGCCAACCAGCCGGAACAACTGGGCAAAGTGCTGGCTGCGTTGGAGAAGATCCAGGGCGAGTTCAGCAGTGGCGGCAAGAAAATCTCCCTGGCCGACCTGATCGTGCTGGCAGGCAGCGCTGCGGTAGAAAAGGCCGCCCAGGAGGCCGGGCACGCTGTCAGCGTCCCCTTCCGCCCAGGGCGTGTCGATGCTTCCCAGGCGCAGACCGACGTCGAGTCGTTCGCCGTGCTGGAGCCGCTGGCCGATGGTTTTCGCAACTTCAGCAAGGCCCGCTACAGCGTCAAGGCCGAGAAACTGCTGCTGGACAAAGCCCAACTCCTGACCCTCAGCGCCCCTGAACTGACCGTGCTGATCGGTGGCCTGCGGGTACTTGGCGCCAACCATGGCGGCAGCAAGCTGGGCGTGTTCACCGACAAGCCGGGCACCTTGAGCAACGACTTCTTCCGCAACCTGCTGGACATGGGCGTGGAGTGGAAGCCGACCTCGGGCGACAACGAAACCTTCGAAGGCCGCGACCGCAAGACCGGCCAGGTGAAGTGGAGCGGTAGCCGGGTGGACCTGGTGTTCGGCTCGCATGCCCAGTTGCGTGCGCTGAGCGAGGTGTATGGCAGCAGCGATTCGAAGGAAAAGTTCGTCAAGGACTTCGTTGCTGCCTGGGTAAAAGTGATGGAGCTTGACCGGTTCGATCTGCGCTAATCGAACCTGAAAAAAAACCGGGGCCGTTTGTGCGGCCCCGGTTTTTTTACGGCATGAGCTTCATCCGTGCAACGTTTGTCAGGCCTGGGCGGCGAGACGGTTACTGACCTTGCGCCCCAACACCGCCACCGTGACAAACCCACACGCCACCAACGCTGTGGCCAGCGCCAACAGCATCGAGGTACCCAGTTGGTCGACAATCCGCCCACCAAAGAACGACCCCAGCGCAATGATCACCTGGAACATGGCCACGAACAGGGGCATGCCGCGCTCGACATCGTTGGGCGCCACCACGAACATCCACACGCTCGCACACGCCGGGAATGCGCCGAAAGCAAAGCCCCACAGTCCAATCAGCAAAGCCGCGCCGACGAGGTTGGTAGCGAAGTAGGGGAACAGCGCGGTACTGACGCCAATCATCATCGCTACCAACAGCAGGGTGCGACGTACGCTACGGTTTGCGGCAAAGCCCGCGAAGATATTCCCCACGACCCCGGCCGCGCCATAGAGCAACAGCAACGAACCAATGGTCTGCCCATCGAACCCTGAGCTGTGTTTGAAGAACGGCGCCACGTAGGTGTAGGCGGCGAAGTGCGCCAGGCCAATCAGCAACACCGCGATCATCCCAACGCGAGCCAAAGGGTGAATGAGCAACGCCGGCAGGTCACTGGCGCGAATGGCTTTGTCCGGGTTGAGTCGCGGCAGCAGGAAAATCTGCGCCAATAGCACCGGCACACCCACCAGTGCGGTCACCAGGAAGGTCATGCGCCAGCCCATCAGCCCACTCAGCCAGGCGCCCACCGGCACGCCCAGCACCGTTGCCAGCGTCACTCCCAGCATGATGATCGATGTCGCCTGTGCCACCCCCACGCCCCTGGGCGCCAGGCGCCCGCTCAGGGCAATGGCCGTGGCCCAGAAGCCACCGATGCTGATACCCAGCAGCACGCGGCCCGCCAGCAGCACGTTGAAGTCGCTGGCATAGGCCACCGTGGCGTTGGCGATGATCATGATCAGCGTCAGGCCGATCAGCAGGTAGCGACGGTCCATGGCGCCAATACCCACCGACAGCAGCGGCGCGGCGAAGGCGGCCATGATGCCGGGCAGGGTGACCATCAGCCCGGCGTGGCCGGCGCTGATGCCCAGGTCGCCGGCGACGTCGTTGAGCACGCCCACCGGGAGGAATTCGCTGGTGACCAGGGCGAAGGCGCCCACGGCCACCGAGAGAATGGCGAGCCACTGTTGCTTGAGGCTTTGCTGGCTGTGTTCGGGAATGGATTCGTGCAGCCCCTGGGGGGCCTGGCTGGCGCTTGGCATGGTACTGGTTTCCAAAGCGGGGACTCGCCTGCCTGGAGGGGCAGGCGGGTGGAGGCGGGGAAATAGGTGAGGGCGAGTATAAAAGCCGGGGGTGGCGAGTCGTCAGGCGGATGGTTCGATAGTAATCATCAATCCAAATGATGCATCCAATGAATCGCTGGGCGGGGCGCGTTGGGGGCGATCGCGTAGCAAGCAAGCTTGGTCCAAGGTACGGTCGGCGCAGTCGCCGGGTCTGCGCGAAAGCGCTTTTTATCGGCTGTCGCGCTACCCCGGCAGGTGTGTCACCAAAGCGCCACCGACGCTGCCCGCACCACCCGCTGGAATACTGCGATCGCCGTGTCGACCTGCGCCTCATCGCTGTAGCGCCCCAGGCTGATGCGTACGCTGTTGCGCGCCTTGCGCTCGTCCAGCCCCAGCGCAAGCAATACGTGGGAGGCTGCGTTGCTCGCTGAATTGCAGGCCGAGGTGGTGGACAACGCCAATTCGCTGGCCAGTGCCGCGCTGTTGAAGCCATTGGCGTCGATGCACAGGTTCAGGGTGTGGGGAATGCGGTGTTCGAGGCAGCCGTTCAGACTCACCCCGGGAATCGCCAGCATGCCCTGGCGCAAACGCAGGGCGAGCGTCTGGATACGCAGGTACTCACTGTCGCCCGGCGTGCCCGCCAAGGCGAACGCACTGCCCATGCCGACGATCTGGTGCGTGGCCAAGGTACCAGAGCGCAAACCACCTTCATGACCCCCTCCGTGGATCTGCGCGCGCAACGCCTCACGGGCGCGCGGGCCGACGTACAAGGCCCCGATGCCTTTGGGGCCGTAGGCCTTGTGTGCCGAGAACGACATCAGGTCGACGGCCTGTCGGGCCAGGTCGATTTGCACTTTGCCGATAGCCTGCGCGGCATCCACATGCAGCAGCGCGCCATGGGCCCGCACCAGCAAGCCGATGCGGGCGAAATCGGTGACGGTGCCCAGTTCGTTGTTTACCGCCATCAGCGAGACCAGTCGGGTGTCGTCGCGCAATGCCGCTTGTACAGCCGCTGGCTGGATCAGGCCCTGGGCATCCGGCATCAGGCGGGTAACGGCCCAACCCTGGCGCTCCAGTTCGGCGACGGTGTCGAGCACGGCCTTGTGTTCCAGTGCGCTGGTGAGCAGGTGGCCTGGCTGGCCAATGCCCTGGGCAATGCCTTTGAGCGCAAGGTTGTTGGATTCGGTGGCGCCAGAGGTCCACACCAGGTCCTGCGGTGCGGTGCCGACCTGGGTCGCGACCTGCTGGCGGGCCTGCTCGACCAGTTCGCGGGCGGCCTGGCCGAAGGCGTGGCCGCGGGAGGCCGGGTTGCCGAAATGGGTATGGCGACCCATGCAGGCGAGCATGCTTTCGATCACTCGGTCATCGACCGGGGTGGTGGCGGCGTAGTCGAGGTACAGCGGCGAATGGGGCATGGGGCGGATCCGTGCGAGGGATGGCGGGGTACGAGAGAAAGAGTAACGGGCGCACGGAAAGGGATTTTTCTATTTTTATACTTATTAGGCTTATCTATAGAAATAAATCCTACTCGCCTGACGCTTTGCAGGATTTATTTCCCAGTCTTCGGGTGGAAAGATTCAACCCACCGCGACCGCTCCCTCGCGCTCATCCTGCGTAACTACCTGCTGGCACAACTCAATGATCTGCTCGCGCATCCAGCGGTTGGCCGGGTCCTGGTCGGTACTTTCATGCCAGTACAGGTGGGTTTCCAGGGCGGGCACCTCCACGGGCAGCGGTTGGTAGCGCAACTGGTGGCGGCGGGCGAAACGTTCGGGCACGGTCATCACCATGTCGGTTTGCTGCAATACCTGTGAGGCCATCAGGTAATGCTGCGAGCGCAGGGCGATCTTGCGCTGCACGCCCATCTTGCCCAGGGCCAGGTCCACGTAGCCCAGGCCGTTGCGGCGGCTGGAAATATGGATGTGGGTCATGCCCAGGTAGGCGTCCAGGGTCAGCTTTGCCTCGCCCAGCGGGTGGCCCTGGCGCAGGGCGCAGACGTAGCGGTCCTGCATCAGCTTGACATGGCGCACCTGCGGGTCGGTGTTGAGCGGTGCGTCGACAGCGAAGTCCAGGCGGCCTGCCGCCAGCTCCTTGGTGGTCTCGCGGCGCTTGCACAGGAAGCTTTCGATCACCACGCCCGGCGCCAGGCGGCGCAGGCGCTGGAACAGCAGCGGCAGCACCACCGCCTCGGTGAGGTCGGTCATGCTGATGCGGAAGGTCTTGTTGGCCTGCTGGGGGTTGAAGATCCGGCTTTCCTGCACCGAAATGCGCAGCAGGGCCAGGGCACTGCGCACCGGACCGATGATGTTCTGTGCCATGGGCGTGGGCACCATGCCCTGGGCGGTACGCACGAACAGCGGGTCGTTGAAGGTTTCGCGCAGGCGCGACAGGGCGTTGGACACTGCCGGCTGGGTGATGCCGACGATCTGCCCGGCGCGGGTCAGGTTGGCTTCGGTGTAGATCGCGTCGAAGACGATGAACAGGTTGAGGTCGACCTTGCTGAGGTTCATGGCGCGCCGCTCGTTGTGGGTATTATCGGTCGATCATATATCGGTTATGAATGTTAATACACGCTGAAAATAGACTAGGTGGATGGGCCTGTGCTGCTCTAGGCTCTGCTGCATGTTCTTCATCCCTTGAAGGTAGCCCCGATGGATTTCGCCTATACGCCCAAGGTCCACGCTCTGCGCGAGCGCGTCACCGCGTTCATGGATGCCCATGTATACCCCGCAGAACCGGTGTTCGAGCGCCAGGTCGCCGAGGGCGATCGCTGGCAGCCCACCGCAATCATGGAGGAACTCAAGGCCAAGGCCCGGGCCGAGGGGCTGTGGAACCTGTTCCTGCCCGAGTCAGAGTATGGCGCGGGCCTGACCAACATGGAGTACGCGCCGCTGGCCGAGATCATGGGCCGCTCGCTGCTGGGCCCCGAGCCGTTCAATTGCTCGGCACCGGACACCGGCAACATGGAAGTGCTGGTGCGCTACGGCAGCGAGGCGCAGAAACAGCAGTGGCTGGAGCCTTTGCTGCGCGGCGAGATCCGCTCGGCATTCGCCATGACCGAGCCGGACGTGGCCTCCTCGGACGCCACCAACATGGCCGCCACCGCCGTACGCGAGGGTGACCAATGGGTAATCAATGGCCGCAAATGGTGGACCTCAGGCGCCTGCGACCCGCGTTGCAAGGTGATGATCTTCATGGGCTTGTCCGACCCAGAAGGCCCGCGTCACCAGCAGCATTCGATGATTCTCGTGCCCACCGACACACCGGGCGTGAAGATCGTCCGCCCGCTGCCGGTATTCGGCTACGACGACGCGCCCCACGGCCACGCCGAGGTGCTGTTCGAGAATGTGCGGGTGCCCTACGAGAACGTGATTCTCGGTGAAGGCCGCGGCTTCGAGATTGCCCAGGGGCGCCTTGGCCCAGGCCGTATCCACCACTGCATGCGTTCGGTCGGCATGGCCGAGCGCGCCCTTGAGCTGATGTGCAAGCGCGCGGTCAGTCGTACCGCATTCGGTCGGCCCTTGGCGCGCCTGGGCGGTAACGTCGACAAGATCGCCGACTCGCGCATGGAGATCGACATGGCCCGCCTGCTGACCCTGAAGGCGGCGTACATGATGGACACCGTGGGCAACAAGGTGGCCCGCAGCGAGATCGCGCAGATCAAGGTAGTCGCGCCGAACGTGGCGCTGCAGGTGATCGACCGGGCGATTCAGATGCATGGCGGGGCAGGGGTGAGCGGCGACTTCCCGCTGGCCTACATGTATGCCATGCAGCGCACCCTGCGCCTGGCCGATGGGCCAGATGAAGTGCACCGGGCGGCGATAGGCAAGTATGAGATTGGCAAGCACGTGCCCAAGGAGATGTTGCGTAGCGGGCAGTCTTGAGAAGTGCAGTTTTGAGAAGTAACGCAGGGTAGTTCGGATTGTCGAAATATCCTGCGTAATTGTAGGAATCATCTATTTAAGCCTGGCCTAGGCAATACCCGACCTTGCACCTGCTAGGTTCCCGAGCTTTCACGCAAAGGAACCTGCACATGCTTCGTGTCAATTTGAATGGCAAAGGCCAGGCGCTGGATGGCGATACCACGACCACCGGCGCCATCTGTATCGCCGGCGGTATTGGCTATCGCTCGAACGGTCGGGAGGTGCTGCGCCAGGGTGACAGCACCACGCCGTGCCCTGAGTGCGGCAAGGTCGGCACCATTGTCGAAGGGGTGCCGTTCTTCATTTCCAACGGTCTACCCGTGGCGGTGGACGGTGCGTTGGTAGATTGCGGTTGCCCCAGTGGCAATAACCGTGTCGTGGCGCCGCTGACCGGTGGGGTGCCGGTCGCACAACCACCCAAGACCTCTGCGGCGCCTGCTGCGCAGTTCCAGGCGCCCTCGGCGAGTGGGTGAGTCGATGGGGGAGGTCATTTACGAATGGACATCTCATTGATCCCCGATCCGCGCAGTTGGGCGGTGGGCTATCAGATGCTCTTCCTATTGGGGCCAGCCGCCAGCTTTTTGATTGGGATGGCTTTGCTTGTGTGGCTTGCCTGGGGGCGTGAATTCGAGCGAGCCATGGGCGCATTGTCCAGCAGTCATTGGCTCAAACTTCAGGAATGCTTATGGGGGACGACTGCGCTTTGGTCTCGATGGGTGTTACTGGGAATGATTAGCGGAATTCTGGCCAGGCCCGGCATCCACATCAGGCGTGGCGAACTTGATGCGCATGAAGTGCAGTGCTTTCCAGCAGACATAAGGCGACGGCTGTTTATTGGCGAGCTAATGATGATCGGAGGGCTCGTTCTTACCTGCATCGCAGCGGGGATCTACGGGCTTCATCGGTAGCAGCCCATATAGCTGCTCCTTGAGCCGGTTCTGTCGGGCCACTGCCAGTTCGGCCAATGCCTTTTGCACCAGCACCATCCGCTCCTGGTATTGGGGGGTGGGATCGATGTGCATGACCCTGGCGTCGACGACCTCCACGCCGAACGAGCGGAACTGCTGTTGCTTGCGTAGTTCCCGGCCATCCTTGTCGAGCTTCTTCTCGATGACGAAACGGGTGGCAGAACTGTCGCCGAAACTGCCTTGCGCAGTGCCAGACTGCAGGATGGCGGTTTGTGCGGGAAGATTGTCGCGTTGTATGCGGATCTCCTTGCTTGTCGTCAGGTACAGGCCATTGCGCAGCTGGTTCTCGAACTCCGTATCGGCGGTTTCGCTTAGTGATGTGGGAAATCTCTCAAAGTGTTATCAGCCGAAGAAGGCCCGCCACGGCGGGCCATCCTGTTTCAAACACCAGCCAACTTCGCTCCCACCTGGCGACGGCGGTAAGCACTATCCCGACTGGCCAGCCACCAGTACAGCGGCGTGGTCACCGCCAACCCCACCAGCCACGACAGGTCAGCGCCATTGATGTACTCGGATACCGGCCCTACATACAACGGCGTGTTCATGAACGGAATCTGCACCACGATGCCCACCGCGTAGGCGATCAGCGCCTGCGGGTTGTAGCGGCCGTAGATGCCGCCATCGACCTTGAAGATCGAGGCGATGTCGTACTCGCCCTTGTGAATGGCATAGAAGTCGATCAGGTTGATCGCCGTCCATGGCACCAATACCACCAGCAGCACCAGCACCATGTCGACGAAATGGCCGATGAAGTCGGACGAGGCGAACACCGCCACCACGCAGCAGGCGGCCAGCACCAGCAGCGACAGCACGGCGCGGGTCTTGGCGGTGGGGATCCAGCGGTAGGCGAAGGTCTGTACCAGGGTGATGATCGACAGCACCGCGCCATACAGGTTGAGGGCGTTGTGGCTGATCACGCTGAGCAGGAACAGCACCAGCATCAGCGGGCCGAGGGCGCCGGTGGCGAGCTTGACCGCGTCCATGGTGTCCATGCCGGCTGGAATCGCCAGCACCGCCACGGCGCCGAAGATGAACGACAGGCTCGAACCCAGGGCCGAGCCCAGGTAGGTGGTCCAGAACGTCGAGGACACCTTCACGTCGGCCGGCAGGTAACGCGAGTAGTCCGATACATAGGGGGCGAAAGCGATCTGCCACAACGCTGCCAAGGACACGGTCGCCAGCCATCCGGCCAGGTTGAAGCCGCCGCGGGTGAGGAAGTCGTCGCTTTGCACGTGGCTGAAGATGTAGCCGAAGCCGACCACGATGCCGATGCCCAGCACCCAGGTTCCGATGCGGTTGAGCACGTGGATGAAGCGGTAGCCGATGATACCGATGATGCCCGAGCCCAGCGCGCCGATGACGATGCCCACCGGTACCGGCACGCTCTCGACCACGCCATGCAGCGATTTGCCTGCCAGCACGATGTTGGACGCAAAGAAGCCGATGTACATGACCCCGGCGATCACCACCACCAGCAGGGCGCCGAGCGAGCCGAACTGGGCTCGGCTCTGGATCATCTGCGGGATGCCCATTTGCGGTCCCTGGGCCGAGTGCAATGCCATCAACACACCGCCGACCAGGTGCCCGACCAGGATGGCGACGATGCCCCACACCAGGTTCAGGTGGAACAGCTGTACGCCCAAGGCGCCGGTGACGATGGGCAGCGGCGCGATGTTGCCGCCGAACCACAGGGTGAACAGGTCCCTTACCTTTCCATGGCGGTCTTGCGGGGGCACGTATCCGATCGTGTGTTTTTCTATGAGAGGTGCCGATGTGGCTGCGCTGGTCATGACGGACTCCAAGGCAAGGATGGGCACTTCACAGGTGCCCGGTTGCGCGTCGGCAGAGAACGACGCTTTCTTGTTGGAAGCGATCATGGGGCGTGGGCGGGGAACGATAAATTATTAAATATGTGCCCATAAACGTTAAAAAAACTAAGTCTGGAAAAAGCCCGAGGGCTGGCACTAGCAGGTGGCGTGCCAGGTGCCGCAGGGCCTTGTGGCACCAGGGCTGGGAAGGGGTAAGGCGGATACTGAGTGGGCGGGTTTGGTGCATTGCGCACAAAAATGGACATGGCCTTTGGGGGCGATTCACCCCCAAAGGCCTTCTTCGTTACCCTCCGGTTTCGGTCACGCCAGGCGCTTTCTTGTCGGCGACCGGGGCCGTTGCCTGTTCGTCGGTTGTCGGTGTATCGACGATGGCCGTGGGTGGGGGCGGGTCGCGGCGAGTCTTGAACAGCGACAGCACCACGCCACCGAACAGCAGGCCGAAGGTCACCCCCAGGGACAGCAATGCAGGCACCTTGCCGACCAGGCCGTGGTAGAAGATCTTGCAGCCAATGAAGATCAGCACCAGCGCCAGGGCGTACTTGAGGTAGACGAAACGGTGCATCAGCGCCGCGAGGGCGAAGTACAGCGAACGCAGGCCCAGGATGGCGAAGATGTTCGAGGTGTAGACGATGAACGGGTCCTGGGTGATGGCAAAGATCGCCGGCACGCTGTCGACGGCGAATACCAGGTCGGCCAGCTCGATCAACACCAGGGCGAGGAACAACGGCGTGGCGTAGCGCACCGCCTTGTTTTGGCCAGGGGGCGTAAGGTGCACGAAGAAGTGCTTGCCGTGGACCTTTTCAGTGACGCGCATGTGGCGGCGCACGAAGCGCAGCACCGGGTTGTTGGCGAGGTCGGGGTGGCTGTCTTCCTTGGAGAGCGCCATCTTCACCCCGGTGAACAGCAGGAACGCGCCGAAGATGTACAGCACCCACTCGAAGTTCTGCACCAGCGCCGCGCCCACGCCGATCATGATCGCGCGCAGCACCACCACGCCGAGGATGCCCCAGAACAACACCCGGTGCTGGTAGCGGCGGGGGATGGCGAAGAAGCTGAAGATCATCGCCATGACGAACACGTTGTCCATCGACAGCGACTGCTCGACCAGGAACCCGGTGTAGAACTCCAGCGCCGACTGGCTGCCCAGCTCGTACCAGACCCAGACACCGAACAGCACGCCGACGCTGAAGTAGCCCGCGTACAACAGCAGGCTTTCGCGCATTTCGATTTCGCGGTCTTCGCGGTGCAGTACGCCCAGGTCCAGGACCAGCAGGCCGACGACGATGGCGACGAACACCAGCCACAGCCAAGTGCTGGTGCCGAGCAAAGGGGTGGTGAGGAATGTATGCAGAGCTGACATGAGCCCCTCCTTGATTGTCGACGTTGCGCAAGGCAACAGTGATTCCGACATGGCGGGAAATCCGTCAGAGGGGCCCGGCATCACTGGGTTTCAGACTAGTTCATGGGTAAGACCTCGCGAGCGGCAGGCTGTTACATTTTTTTGCCTGTTGCTGAACGCCAGTAGCGCAATGGCTCAAATGCGCTTGGCCATTTCCGCCGTCGCGCCCCAGCCCAGCGCCTCGTATACGGGCCTGCCGACGTCGGTTGCATGCAACACGGCAAAGCTCAGCCCGCGCTGGGTGAACTCGGTTTCGGCAAGCTTCATCAGCGCCGATGCCAGGCCACGGCGGCGGTGGCTGGGTTCGACGTAGACATTCAATACATAGCCGCGAGCCTCATCCTTCGGGTGTGCCGGGTGGGGTGGCCAGTCGAGGCTCATCAGGCCGATCGCGGCAATTGGCTGGCCGGCGTCGAGCAGGGCGAAGCCGTAGTAGCGACCATCGTCCAGGCGCGGGCGCAACCAGGGGCGAAAGTGTTCGCTCATGGTTTGCAACTGCGTGGCATCGCCGCCTGCTTCGAGGAACATGGCGTGGCGGTGGCGGCAGATCATGTCGAGGTCGTCGGCTGCCAGACGACGCAGGGTAAGGCCAGGGAGGTCGAGGCAAGGGTTCATTTGCGATACCGGGTTGGAAAGCTCGATGCTAGTGCGTGCGAGAGGTACGCGTGAGATACAGATCATCGGCAAACCGACCATACAGCCATACCTTGCTGGCAGCAGCGGTTACAGGGGATGATCGTGCCTCCTCATCGTCCCGAGCTAGAGGTTGTCATGCCCTTGAGTGCGCTGTTGCGTTGCCGTGACCTGCAAGAGACCCGCGACTGGTACGAGGCCATTGGCTTCAACGTGTCCGACTCGGCGCAGGGCACTCTCACCGTGACCCTGCAGGGCTGCCGACTGGTGTTCACCGAGGGCGATCTCTGGAACAGCGAACCCGGGTGTTCAGGCACTTTCTACTTGAGCATCACTGACCTCGAGCACTACCACGAGCAGGTAAAGGAGCGGGTAATCCTTGCCTGGCCGCTACAGGACATGCCCTACGGATCCAGGGAGTTCGGCGTGCGTGACTGCAACGGCTACTACCTGGCGTTCAGCCGGCAGCCCTGACCGCACATCGCTGCGCCGGGGTTCGGTGTACCCTGGCCGCTAGACTTCAAGCTCCATGCCTGTACCTTGGAGCACTGCCATGACCAGCAAGAACACCATCTGCCTGTGGTTCGACGGCAACGCGCAGGAGGCGGCCGAGTTCTATGCCCGGACCTTTCCCAACAGCGCGGTGACCGCCGTGCACCTGGCACCGGGCGATTACCCGTCGGGCAAGGCCGGAGATGTCATTACCGTGCAGTTCACCGTGATGGGCATTCCCTGCCTGGGCCTCAATGGCGGGCCGACGTTCAAGCACAGCGAGGCGTTTTCTTTCCAGGTGGCCACCGACGACCAGTCCGAGACCGACCGTTATTGGCAGGCGATCATCGACAACGGCGGGCAAGCCAGCGTATGTGGCTGGTGCCGCGATAAATGGGGGGTGTCCTGGCAGATCACCCCCAGGGTGCTCACCGAGGCCATCGCCAGCCCCGACCGCGCCGCAGCCAAGCGGGCGTTCGAGGCGATGATGCAGATGGACAAGATCGACATTGCGGCGATCGAGGCGGCGGTTCGCGGCTGAGGTTGCGTGCGTGTCAGAAGCTGTACTTGGCCGTCAGCATCAGGTTGCGCGGATTGCCGTAGGTGTCGGTGGAGCCCCAGGTGACGTCGGAGCCGATGGCCGAGTAGTAGCGGCGGTCGAAGATGTTGTTGGCATTGAGCTGCAGGTCGAGGTGCTGGTTGACCTGGTAGCCGGCCATCAGGTCGGTGACTGCGTAGGCGCCCTGTTGCAGGCGGTAGCTGGCGCTGTTGGCCAGACTGATGTCGTTGTACATGCGGCTCTGCCAGTAGACGTTGCCGCCTACGCGCAGTTTTTCCAGCGGGCCCTGGAAGTGGTAGACCGTCGACAGTTTGAACAGGCGCTCGGGAATGTCGCTTTCGAAGACCTTGTTCTCCTTGGCCGGGTTGGCGTCGTCCTTGCGCACATGGGCGCGGGTATAGGTGAAGCCTGCACCCACCTGCCATTGCGGGGTGAGGGCACCTTGCAGTTCCAGGTCGATACCTTGGCTACGCACCAGCCCTGATGCTTCATAGCATTGCAGTTGCGGGCAGCCCAGCTGGTTGGCAGCCAGGGTCGCACGGTTTTCCTGGTCGACCTGGAACACCGCCAGGCTGGCGTTCAGCGCGCCGTCGAAGTACTCGCCCTTGATGCCCACTTCGTAGTTCTTGCCTTCGATCGGCTTGAGCACGCTGCCTGAGAAGTCCTTGGAGTCCTGCGGGTTGAAGATGTCGCTGTAGCTGGCATACACCGAGTGGTTGGCATCCAGCTCGTAGATCAGGCCTGCGTAACGGGTGACGTTGCGGGTGACCTTGTAGTCGCCTTCGCCATCGCGGTTGTCGTAGTCGTACCAGTCCAAGCGCCCGCCAAGAATCAGCTTGAGCGGGTCGGCCAGGCTCAGGCGGGTGGTCAGGTACACGCCATCCTGGGTGGTGACTTCACGTACGTTGCCAGTGTGCACAAAGTTCGGCTTGCCTGCGCTGAGCGGCCAAGCGGTGTCGTAGGGCGAGTAGTTGCGGGTGGTCATGTCAAAGATGCGCTTGCTGGTACCGACCACCAGTTCGTGGGTGCGGCCGAAGGCCTGGAACGGCCCGCTGGCGAAGGCATCGACGCCGGCCTGGTTCTCTTGCTGACGCGACTGGTAGACCGTGCGCTCGAGCGTGCCGCCGTAGCGCGACTGGTAGGAGCCCGAGAACAGCGCGTCCTGCTCTGCGTAAGAGGCGGTCAGTTGCAGTTTCCAATCGTTGGCCAGGCGATGCTTGAGCTCGGCGAACAGGGTGTCGACCTGCTGGTCCTTGTCTTCCCAATCGGTACCCGGGTTGGTCGACCGGGGCAAGTCCAGGTGGTGGCCGTTGGTGCCGATCGGCAGGCCTCCCCAGAAGAAGTTGTTGCGATCTTTCTGGTGGGAGAAGCCCAGGGCCAGGCTGGTGTCTTCGGACAGGTCGGCCTCGGTGATGGCGTAGAACAGGCCGTGTTCCTCTTCCACGTCATCGCGGAAGTTGTTGGCATCGCGGTATGAAGTGACCACACGGCCACGCAGGGTGCCGCTGTCGTTCAAGGGACTGGAGGCGTCCAGCTCGCCGCGGTAGTCGTCCCAGCTGCCGGCGGCGCCGGTGAGGGTCACTTTCTGTTCGGCCAGTGGGCGCTTGCGCACGAAGTTGATCGCCGCCGAAGGGTTGCCGCTGCCGGTCACCAGGCCCGTGGCGCCGCGCACCACTTCGACCCGGTCGAACATCGCCAGGTTTGGCTGTGCGCCGACGGTCCAGCCCTGGTACAGGCTGGGAATGCCGTCGTACATCAGGTTATCGATGTCGAAGCCGCGGGCGTGATAGGTCTGCCGGCCTGGCCCGCTGGACTGGCTGAGGAACAGGCCGGGGGTGTTGCGAACCACATCGTTGACGCTGGTCATGGCCTGGTCGTCCATGCGCTGGCGAGTGATGACGGTGACCGCCTGTGGGGTTTCGCGCAGGCTCAGCGGCAGCTTGGTGGCGGTGGCCATGGCGCCCGTGGTGTACGAGCCGGAACCTTCGGTGGTGCTGCCCAGGCGGGTATCGTCGATCTGCGTGACCCCTAGCTCCAGCGGTGCAGGTGAGTGCTGTGCCGGTTTGTTTGCCTGGCTGGCGTCATCGGCCAAGGCCGAACCGGCACTGGCCATGCAGACGGCCAGGGCGAGCAGGTTACGAGAGGGGAAGGTACGGGTAGGCGGGTTTTGCAGCGACATGGAGAAGGATTCCCAGACTTGCCAATAAAGGTGTAATTGATTATGAGAATGATTGGCAATAATTGTGTCAGGTTTTGTCGCTTTGAAAAAGTCTGGTATGCCAAGAATTTAATGAGATTTTCACAATTGCCCCGTCTGGAATAGGCATCTGAGCGATGCCAAGGGCAACTGCATGCCTATTGAACCCGCTCTGCATGGCCAAGGGAGGCAGAGGCTGTGCGGGAGGATGTCGCACACACCTATTCGGGCAGGGTTGATTCTGGCCATAACCCAGACGGCCCAGCGTCTGGCCGATGGCAACACGAACGCCAGCCGGCGAGACGTTAGAGATTCACGGCGACTGCACAGGCTTGCCGTGCACCTGCTTGCCGCGCTGCAAGCCTACCTCCAGCGCCTGGCCATCACGCTGCTTGCCTTGGCGCGCCAGGCCCTCGAGCTGGGGTATCAGCATGCCTTCGGGCAAATGCCGCCAGAAGCGCCCCGGCATGTGCAGGCGCAGGGCGTTGGGGTTGAGCCGGGCTGGGTTGAAGGTGGAGCGGTAGTAGGTCCGCCACAGGTCGGCACCGGGGTCTTCGGCATGCTGCGCCCATTGACGCCAGTCTTCGGGGCAGTGTCGACGGTAGTCCAGGGCCTGGCCGTCGTAGCGGATACCGTCCCGAGGTGTCGCAATCAGCCAGCGCAGGCGCCCAAGGCGTTCGGCGAAGTGGCCGCTGGCGCTTTCGAGGATGTCGTGGGCCGGCTCGTGGAACGCCACCATATCCAGCTGCAGGTGCTGGGCAAGGGGTTCCGGCAGCGGTACGAAGCGCACGAAGGCGTGAAGGTGGTGGGCCTCGCGCCCAACCTGCTTGATGCGTCGTTGCAATTCACTGCCCAGGCGGTCACCGGCGAGCATCGCGGTGCGGTCCCCGTGGGCGACGCGCCATAACACTTCGTACAACAAGCTCCAGCGTTGCTCGCCGTGGTAACGGGCGGCTTGCTCCAGTTGTCCCAGCAACGCCGCAGGTACCTTGGCGCGGAAAGGGCCTGGGCCGTCGGGCAATGGCACGTGGGCTGCCAGCAGGTCGTCGATAGGGCCCTGGTTCCAGGTAACCTCGGCAGGGTCGATGCCATGCCCGAGCAGCACCCGCGCCTGGTCGCGCCAAATGCTGAACAGGTTGTCGCAATCGAGCGATATCACCCCCACAACCCCATCTGTAGTGGGGCTTGCGGTTCGCGCAGGCGCTCGCGTAACAGGCCGCTGCGCAGCTCCGCCTGGGCCGGGCGGTAGTCGCTGGTGACGATGAACGGGCGGGCTTTTTCCAGGACGCAGCGCAGCTGGATCAGGTCGTCATAGCGCACCCGTCGCTCCCGGCGCAGTGCCACCAGGCGCTGCACGCTGCGTATTCCGATGCCGGGAATGCGCGCCAGCAAGGCTGGCTCGGCGCGGTTCACATCCAGCGGGAACACCTCGCGGTTGGCCAGCGCCCAGGCCAGCTTCGGGTCGATGTCCAGCGCCAGGTTGCCGGCCTGGCTCAGCAGTTCGCCGGCCTTGTAGCCATAACCGCGCATAAGGAAGTCGGCCTGGTACAGGCGGTGTTCGCGCCGCAGCGGCGGGGCGGCCAGGGGCACGCTGTCGGGGCTGTCGGGGATGGGGCTGATGGCAGAGTAGTAGACGCGCTTGAGCCCGTAGCCCTGGTACAGCGACTCGGCATTGCGCAGCAAGGTGCTGTCGTCGGTGGTGTCGGCGCCGACGATCACCTGGGTGCTCTGCCCGGCCGGGGTAAAGCGCGGTGCACGCGGCTCGCCGGCCACGGCTTGCTGGCCCTGGTGAATCACGCCCATGGCCTGGCGAATGGTGTGGGCGTGTTTTTCCGGAGCCAAGCGCTTGAGGCTGGCGTCGGTAGGCAGCTCGACATTGACGCTCAGGCGATCGGCCAGGCGCCCGGCTTCCTCGATCAGCAACGGGTCGGCGTCGGGAATGGTCTTGAGGTGGATATAGCCACGGAAGCCATGCTCCTCACGCAGCAGCCGTGCCACGCGAATCAGTTGCTCCATGGTGTAGTCGGCCGAGCGGATGATGCCCGAGCTCAGGAACAAGCCGCTGATGCAGTTGCGCCGGTAGAAATCCAGGGTCAGGCGCACCACTTCCTCGGGGCTGAAGCGCGCCCGCGGCACGTTGCTGGAACGGCGGTTGACGCAATACTGGCAGTCGTACAGGCAGAAATTGGTGAGCAGCACCTTGAGCAGCGATACGCAGCGCCCATCGGGGGTGAAGCTGTGACAGATGCCCATGCCATTGGTAGCGCCAAGCCCATCCTGGCCGCGAGAGCTGCGCTTGGGCGCGCCACTGCTGGCGCAGGATGCATCGTACTTGGCGGCGTCGGCGAGGATGCCGAGCTTGGCGATGAGCTGCATGGGAAATGCCCTGGGATACTGGTTGTCCATACAGTATTCCGCTGCTGGCCGATTTGCAAGCGGCCGTTTGGTGTGGGCTTGTTGCTATTCTCGCCGCCTTGCCGCCACGTCCCACAGCTGCTTCCTGAACCAGCGCCGCAGCGGGTCGACATGGGTACGCTCGTGCCAGATCTGCATCACCTCTATGCGTGGCAGGGTCAGCGGCAGTGGGTAAAGGCGCAGGTCGTCATCGCGGTCTACCGCCTCTTCGGCCACTGAGCGCAAGCAGGTCAACAGCAGGTCGGTGCCGCGTATCAACCGGGTGGGCGCGAGGAAACTCGACAGCCCTGCGGCTACTCGGCGGCTGTGGCCCAGGCTGCGCAAGGCGCGGTCGACCAGCCCATCGAGGTCGCCGGTGAGGGTGGTGAGCAGGTGCTCGCAAGCCACGAAGCTGGTCAGGTCCAGACCCGCGCTGAGCCTGGGGTTGCCGCGTGAGGCCAGCACCACGAAGTCTTCGCTGAGTAGACGCTGCTGGTGAAAGGTCTCGGGCAGGTCGGTGTAGAAACCGGCGATGGCCAGGTCGCAGGTGCCTTTTTCCAGGGCCTCGCGTGGTAATTGGCCGCGGGTGTTGTGGGTGATGAGCGTCAGGTTCGGAGCCTGGGTGCGCAGGATCGGCAGCAATTCGGGCAGCAGGGTCTGTTCCAGGTAGTCGGTGCTGTAGAGGTGCAGGCGGGCAGGGCGGGTGAGGAAGTCCTGGCCATCGCAGCGCTCGAAGAAGGCTTGCAGTTCTTCCACCAGCCGCTGCACTTCGGGCGCCAGCTCATGGGCGCGGGGCGTCGGGGTGAGGCCGCGTGGGGCGCGGACGAACAGCGGGTCGCCGAACTGGTGGCGCAGCTTGTTCAGCTTGTGGCTCAGGGCCGGCTGGCTGAGGGCCATGCGCTCGGCAGCCAGGGTGGCGTTGCGCTCCTGGTAGAGCATGTGGAAAACCAGCAGCAGGTTGATGTCTTTATTGGCGATATTCATTTTTTAGATCGAAGAAATAACAGCTTTCGAATTATCGAATCGTAGCGCACTGGCTAGGATGGGCGCACTTCAATCGAACGCGCCCTCGGAGGCCCGCAATGTCCATCAGTATCTTTGCCACCATCCAGCCCCGGCCAGAGCACCGCGACGCGGTGGAGGATGCCCTGCGCGAAATGGTCCGCCATACCCGTGCCGAGCCTGGCAACCTGCGCTACGACCTGTTCCGGCGTGAGGGTGAGGTACTGGCCTTCGAGCTGTTCGAACTCTATGTCGACGCCGACGCCGTCGAGGCCCACCGCCAGAGCCCGCATTACCAGGCGTACCGCGTCGCCACCAACGGATGGCTGGCTGCGCCGACCCAGGTGCACCTGGCCCAGCCTCTCGATATTGCCCCCTTCAACTGAACAGGAACGGCCTCATGCAAAAGATCACCCCCGTTGCCCTGGCACTGGCCGGCATGTTGCTTGGTAGCACCGCCAGCGCGGCGTCCAAGGGCGAAGTGCTGGTGCTGCTGTCCAGTGAGCAGCAACTGCCACTGCAAGACGGCAAGCACTACGCCACCGGCTATTACCTCAACGAGTTTGGCGTGCCGGCCGACCGCCTGCTCAAGGCTGGCTACACCCTGGTACTGGTCACACCGAAGGGCAACGCGCCGACAGCCGACGCACGCTCGCTCGACCCGCAGTACTTCGCCGGCGATACCCAGGAAATGCAGCGTATCCAGAAGCTGGTGCAGGGGCTGCCCGGCATCGATGACACGCTGTCGGTGAAAGAGGTACTGGCCGGTGGCCTGGACCGCTACGCCGGCCTGTTCATCCCCGGTGGCCATGCGCCGCTGATCGACCTGGCCAGCAACCCCGACGTCGGCACGCTGCTGCGCCATTTCAACCAGGCCGGCAAGCCGACCGCTGCTATCTGCCATGGCCCCATCGCCTTGCTCTCGGCGCAGAAGGATCCGGTCGCCTACCAGGCCGCGCTGGCCCGCGGCGAAATCCCGGCGGCCAGTAACTGGGTGTACCAGGGTTACCGCATGACCATCTTCTCGGATCCGGAGGAACAGGTATTCGAAGGGTCGTTGAAGGATGAGCGCCTGCTGTTCTACCCCGCCAAGGCCATGGCGGGTGCTGGCGGTGCGATGAGCTACGCCAAGGAATGGATGCCCAATGTGGTGGTCGACCGTGAGCTGATTACCGGGCAGAACCCGTTTTCCGACAAGGCGTTGGCCGAGGCGCTGGTGCAGCGGCTGGACAGTCGGGTGAAAGAGGGGCAGTGAGGAAAAAGCAGGAGAGGTATCGGCCCCATCGCGGGGCCGATACAGCATGACTCAGGCTTCAGCGTCCCAAGGACGGTCGCCTTTCTCATCCTTGACGCGGGTCGGCAGGCCCATCACGTCCAGGGCCTTGAGGAATGGCTCGGCCGGCAGTTCCTCGACGTTGACCATGCGGCCAGCGTCCCACTGGCCACGGGCGACCAGCAGTGCGGCGGCTACCGGTGGTACGCCAGCGGTGTAGGAGATGCCTTGGCTGTCGGTCTCGGCGTAGGCCTCTTCATGGTCGGCCACGTTGTAGATGAACACTTCCCGTGGCTGGCCATCCTTGGTGCCCTTGACCAGGTCGCCGATGCAGGTCTTGCCGGTGTAGCCCGGGGCCAGGGAGGCCGGGTCGGGCAGTACGGCCTTGACCACTTTCAGCGGAACCACTTCCAGGCCCTCGGCGGTGCGTACTGGCTGCTCGGAGAGCAGGCCGAGGTTCTTGAGCACCGTGAACACGTTGATGTAGTGCTCGCCGAAGCTCATCCAGAAACGCACGTTCGGCACGTTCAGGTTCTTCGAGATCGAGTGCACTTCGTCGTGGCCGGTCAGGTAGAGGTTCTGCGAACCCACCACCGGCAGGTCGTCGGTGCGCTTGACCTCGAACATGGTGTTGCTGGTCCATTGGCTGTTCTGCCAGCTCCAGACTTGACCGGTGAATTCACGGAAGTTGATTTCCGGGTCGAAGTTGGTGGCGAAGTACTTGCCATGGGAGCCGGCGTTGACGTCGAGGATGTCGATCGAGTCAATGCGGTCGAAATACTGTTGCTGCGCGAGCTTCGCGTAGCTGTTCACCACACCCGGGTCGAAACCGACACCAAGAATGGCGGTGATGTTCTTCTGTTGGCACTCTTCGAGGTGTTTCCACTCGTAGTTGCCGTACCACGGCGGGGTTTCGCAGATCTTGCCCGGCTCTTCGTGGATGGCGGTGTCCAGGTAGGCGACACCGGTATCGATGCAGGCACGCAGCACCGACATGTTGAGGAAGGCGGAACCGACGTTGATGACGATCTGCGATTCGGTCTCGCGGATCAGCGCCTTGGTTGCCTCGACATCGAGGGCATTGAGCGAGAAGGCCTGGATGTCGGCGGGTACCTTGAGGCTACCCTTGGCCTTGACGCTGTCGATGATGGCCTGGCATTTGGAGATGTTCCGCGACGCAATGGCAATACGACCGAGTTCGTCGTTATGCTGCGCGCACTTGTGGGCCACCACCTTGGCGACACCTCCTGCACCAATGATAAGAACGTTCTTCTTCAATTTATCCCTTGCTCCTTACTGAAAGCCGGTCTTACGACAGGCTGGAAACGTAGTCTTCGAAACCGAACTCGCGTACCACCTCGACGCTGCCGTCGAGTTGCTTGACCACGATGGCCGGCATCTTCAGACCGTTGAACCAGTTTTTCTTGACCATGGTGTAGCCGGCCGTGTCGATGAACGACAGGCGATCTCCGATGGCCAGCGGACGATCGAATTGGTACTCGCCAAAGATGTCGCCGGCCAGGCACGACTTGCCGCAGACCATGTAGGTGTGCTCGCCGTCGTTGGGGGCCATCTTGGCGTTGAGGCGGTAGATCAGCAAATCGAGCAGGTGCGCTTCGATGGAGCTGTCGACCACGGCCAGGTGCTTGCCGTTGTACAGGGTATCGAGCACGGTCACTTCCAGCGAGGCACTGTTGGTGATAGCGGCTTCGCCGGGCTCCAGGTAGACCTGCACGCGGTATTTTTCCGAGAAGGCTTTCAGGCGCGCGCAGAACGCGTCCACGGCATAGTCTTCGCCAGTGAAGTGGATACCGCCACCCAGGCTGACCCACTCCACCTGGTGCAGCAGGTGGCCGAAGCGTTCCTCGATGTGGGTGAGCATCTTGTCGAACAGGCCGAAGTCGCCGTTCTCGCAGTTGTTGTGGAACATGAAACCGGAGATCTGTTCGATCACCTGCTCGATCTTCGCCGGGTCCCACTCACCGAGGCGGCTGAACGGGCGTGCCGGGTCGGCCAGCAGGTAGTCGGAGCTGCTCACCTGCGGGTTGACGCGCAGGCCACGGACCTTGCCCTGTGACTGCTCTGCGAAGCGCTGGAGCTGGCCGATGGAGTTGAAGATGATCTTGTCGCAGTTCTCCAGCATCTCCTCGACCTCGTCGTCGGCCCAGGCCACGCTGTAGGCGTGGGTCTCGCCGGCGAACTTCTGGCGGCCAAGCTTGAGCTCGAACAGCGAGGAGGATGTGGTGCCATCCATGTACTGCTGCATCAGGTCGAACACCGACCAGGTGGCGAAGCACTTGAGGGCGAGCAGGGCCTTGGCGCCGGAGTGTTCACGCACGTAGGCGATCTTCTCCATGTTGCTCAGCAGCTTGGTTTTGTCGATGAGGTAGTACGGCGTCTTGATCATTTCAAAGGCCCCCGGCCAGGCCGGCCAAAAAAAGGACACGCATTGTGCCTTCACTTGCCGCATATCGAAAGGGCGCGAGGCGCATTTCGTCAGGGCTTGGGCGATCCAAAGCCATTGGATTGCCATGGGGACTATTAGAACAGGGGAATGTGACGGTCTTGAATGGGGGCGTGGCGCCTGAGAGCAAGGCGGTACCTAGAGGACTAACTGTCTCTCTCGTAACTGCAAGGATTGCGCAAGTTGGTGTGGGAGCGGGTTTACCCGCGAAGCAGACGCTGCGGTGTATGGCACCGGCATTGCCGGTGTTCGCGGGTAAACCCGCTCCCACAGGTACCGTGCGGTACATGAAGGAGCGGTGAGCCTATAAGGGCGGCGCGAGCCTTGATGAAGTCGCAGGGGGAATTTACTCAGGCAGCCGCGCCACGACCTTTATCTCGAAATCGAAGCCATACAGCCAGGTCACGCCGACCGCCGTCACTGTCGGGTACGGCGCAGCCCCCCAGAACTCGGCGCGCACCAAGTCCCAGATGGTCTTGAACTTGTCCTGCGGGTCGACGATGAACAACTGCACGTCCTGCACATCGGCGAAGCTGCAACCTGCGGCCTGCAGAATCGCATTCAGGTTGGCGAACGCACGGCGTACCTGGTTTTCGAGGCCCGGCTCCGGCGAGCCATCCTCGCGGCTGCCGACCTGTCCGGAAACGAACAGCAGGCCATTGGCACGAACCGCTGGGGAGTAGTGGTTGATGTCATACAGGGCCTGGCGCCCCGGTGGAAAAACGACGTCACGTTGAGCCATGGTGAATCTCCTTTGAGTGGGTGATGGGTTCACTCTACGAAGTCAGACGGGCTCGATAAATGAGCAAGTCTGGTTATCATTGTTTGCTATTGCCAAACAATCGAGGCTGAAGATGGACCGTTTCGATGCAATGCGCGCCTTCGCCCGAGTGGTCGAGGCGGGCAGTTTCACCAAGGCTGCCGACACGCTGGATATCAGCCGTACCACGGTCACGCAATTGGTGCAGCAACTGGAGACCCGCCTGCGGGTGCGCCTGCTCAACCGCACCACGCGCAAGGTGCGGTTGACCAACGACGGTGCGCAGTTCTACGAGCGCGTGGTGCGCTTGCTGGCTGACCTTGAAGACGCTGAAGGCAGCCTGAGCGGCGCCGCCAGGCTGCCACGTGGCAAGTTGCGGGTGGATGTGCCGAGCCCACTGGCAAGCATGGTGCTGGTGCCGGCGCTAGCCGAGTTCCATAGCCGTTACCCGGATATCCAGGTCGACATGGGCGTGAGCGACCGCATCGTCGACATCATCGGTGAGCACGTGGACTGCGTGGTGCGCGGCGGCGAGCTGATGGACCAGTCGCTGATGGCGCGCAAGGTCGCCGACCTGGGCCTGGGTGTGTATGCCTCGCCCGCCTACCTGGCACGATTGGGTACGCCGCTGCACCCCACCGAATTGGAAGGCCCGGCACAGCGTGTGGTGGGGTTCCTCTGGGCGCGTACCGGCAAGCCGGTGCCCTATGCCTTGCGACGTGGCGACGAGCGCCTGCAGGTGCAGGGCAAGCCCGTGCTATCGGTGGACGACGGCAATGCCTACCTTGCCGCCGGGCTATCCGGGCTGGGAGTGCTGTGGCTGCCGGACTACATGGCCAGGCCGCACCTGGCCACTGGCGGCTTGGTGCGCTTGTTCGAGGACTGGCAGCTGGAGCCGATGCCACTGTACGTGGCGTACCCGCCCAACCGCCATGTAGGCGCCAAGCTGCGGGTGTTCATCGATTGGGTGGTCGAGGTGATGGCGCGGCAGGGGTGAGGCGCAGTGCGCTCACCCCAAGGCCGATCAGCCCAGGGCAGGCGTGCGCGGCGGCACGATACGCCGGGAACCGGTCGACTCGAACGCTGCCGCGTAGCGCAGCAGGGCACTGTCGTCGTAGGCCTTGCCGGCGAAGGTCAGGCCCACCGGCATGCCGATATCGGCCATCACGCCCATTGGCACGGTGACGGTCGGCACGCCCAGGTGACGAATCGCCAGGTTGCCGTTGGCCACCCAGACGCCGTTGCTCCAGGCGATGTCGGCAGAGGCCGGGTTGACGTCGGCATCGGCCGGGCCCACGTCGGCCACGGTGGGGAACAGCACCGCATCCAGGCCTTGGGCATCCATCCAGTCCTCAAGGTCGAGCTTGCGGGTGCGCTCCAGGCCGCGCAGGCCGTCCGGCACGCTGGCGATCTGGTCCCAGGACTTCAGGCCGCGCTTGGCCATGTTGACGTACTCTTCCATGCCTGCGGCCAGGTCGTCCTCGCGGTTGGGCAGGGTGCCCGGGTCGTGAGGGAAGATCTGCGGGCCGTCGACATCGGCCAGGCGGTTGAGCCGGGGGTCGTCGTTAGCGCGTAGGAAGTCGTCGAAGGCCCAGCCGGACAGCTCCCACAACTCGTCATGCAGGAACTCCTTGCTGACGATGCCGCGGTTGAACACGGTCGGCGCGCCCGGGCGGTCGCCCTCGCAATTGGAAACCAGCGGGAAGTCCACTTCCAGCACTTGCGCCCCGGCCGCTTCCAGGGCCTGGCGCGCCTGTTGCCACAGCTCGATAACACTGGCGCGGGTGTTGATGCGCTGGCCGGTCGGGCCACCAATGCCGGGTTTTTCCGAGGTGCCCGCTTCGGCATCGGCATTGATGTACATGCGCGGCACGCCGAAGCGCTTGCCCTTGAGAGCGCCAGCCTCGGCGGCCAGGTCAAGGTAGGAGGCCGGTCGCACGCTGGAGGCGGCGGGAATCGGCACCCAGGGTTGCAGGCGCCAGAGGTCGCCACGGGTGTTGGCATCGTCGGCGACCACTACGTCGAGTACTTCCAGCAGGTCGGCCATGGTGCGGGCGTAGGGCACCACCACGTCCATCGTCGGGGTCAGCGGCCAATTGCCACGCACCGAGATCACCCCACGCGAAGGGGTATAGGCGCACAGGCCGTTGTTCGAAGCCGGGCCGCGACCGCTGGACCAGGTTTCCTCGGCCAGGCCGAAGGCGCTGAAGCTGGCGGCGGTGGCGGTGCCGGCGCCATTGGAGGAGCCAGAGGCGAATGGCGCGGTGAGATAGGCGGCGTTGTACGGGCTTTCGGCGCGGCCATACACGCCACGCTGCATGCCGCCGTTGGCCATGGGGGGCATGTTGGTCTTGCCCAGACAAATGGCGCCGCCGGCGCGCAGGCGCTCGACGGTGAAGGCATCGCGCTGGGCGACCAGGTCTTTGAATGCCGGGCTGCCGGAGGCGGCGGTCAACCCCTTGACCAGGTAACTGTCCTTGGCGGTGTAGGGGATGCCGTCCAGTGGGCCAAGGGTCTCACCGCGTGCGCGGCGGGCATCGGAGGCCTCGGCCTCCTTGAGTGCATCTGGGTTGCGCACCACCACGGCATTGAGTGCGGTGGCGGTGTCGGCTCCATCGTAGGCGTCGATCCGGGCCAGGTAGGCCTTGACCAGTTCGACCGCCGTCGTGCGGCCGGACTCGAGCGCGTCGCGCAGCTCGGCAATGGAAACCTCGGTTACCTCGATCATGCTGTCACCAACTCGTGCAGGTGGAAATCATGCCGGCGAGTGTAGCAAGAAGGCCTTGCCGGACGCAGGCATGCAGCGAGGAAATGGCTGGTTGCAGCGCTGCACCGACCTGCATGGCGCATGACCCTAGGCGGACCGGGCGACCTGCTCCAGCGTTTCCGGCCAGGGGCGCAATTGCAGCCCATCCTCATCCCAGTGGATCGTGGCGATCCTCCAGTCGTTGCCCGCTATCGGCTGCTTGCATCGAAGGAGGTGCGTGCCTTGCGGCAGGTGCACCACGCAGTGGATATTGTCGGGTGTGAAGGCGCCACCGCCGTTGAAGATCTTCGCGGTAATACAGTAGTGAGCTTGCTCCCAGTGAGCGATGACGATGCGCTCGGTTCCCGGCCCTTGACGCTGGTCTTGCTCCAGTTGTGCGAACGGCGGTGCCGTCAGGTCGCCGGGGGCGGCGTAATTGATCTGTACCTGGCGGCGGCTTTCGATGTATTCGAGCTGCACGTGCAGGTCTATGTCCACCAGGTCCGCCTGCCAACTGAGGACGATGCTGCCGTCAAGGCCTGCGCCCCGGGGCGGGGTGTACAATCGGCGACCGGGGAACAGGGCCGCGCTGAAGATCTTGGCCAATGCCTGGTCCTGACGCTCCTGCGTCACGGTGGCGTTGCCGAGGAAGTGGGTTCGCGCTTGCATCGAGGGGGCGATGCTGGCGTTCAGGCTGGCCGGATCTGCCGGGCCATGGTTGACCAGTACCACCTTGGCCGCAGGGCAACTGCGTGCATAGTCGGTTACGGCCTGGATGAAGTTCGAGGCGCTCGGTGTGAGGTAGTGCTTGCACTCCAGTACCAACTGCGTAGCGCTGTTGGGGTTGAGCGCCAGGGTGGGGCGCAGCACGCGAAAGTCCGGCTGGATACCTTTCTTGCGTTTCTTGCTGTGCCCGACCAGTTCCGAGCGTAGTTCTGCCCAGATGTCGAACTGCTCGCCGTCGTATTCGTAGGTCGCCAGGCGATTGCCGCCGAATTCGAACGACAACGCACCGTCTTTGACGTGGTAGTGGAAAGTGTCCGCTTCAGCCTTGGCGGTACGCAGCAGCACGCTGCCGGCCCACACCGAGTAAAGCTCGTGGCGTTTGCGCCAGATGGGCAGGTTCAACAGGTCGAGCACCTCCTGCCTGATCCTTGAAACCCAGCTGTGATGGCGTTCGATACTGTCGATAAAACTTGAGACGCCTTGAACCACGGTGTCGCCCTCGAGCACTCCAGCCTGTACTTGCGCGGCGATATGTCGCTGGACATCGCGCATGGCGATGTCCCAGCAGCTCAGGCCGCATTCCAGCTGGCCCGTGACTTTCCTATCGGCTTCGGCCCTGCTGGCGTGGCTGATGGTGACGCCCGCTTGATAGGCCGCGCTGCGGGTGGCGCCATACGACAGGCAAAGGCCACGAAGGGCCTCGACCATTTCAGTGAGTGCTTGCTGAGTGTGCTCGAGTGCGGCATGACCGGTTGCAGGCAATGCCGCCAGCGGCGCGAAGTCATCGTCGCGTTGGTGTTCCCCGGTGTAATCCGAGAGCTGTTGCAGGCATCGCAGCAGATTGAATAGCGTTTCGGCGCCAGGCAATGCCAGGCGCAGTTCAAGGACGCGCTGAATACGCGTGACTGTCTCGGCGAACTGCTCAAGCGTATAGCGCAGCGGGTCGTCGGTCTGGTCGAAGCGAAACTGGATCGCCAAGGTTTCGCTGTCACGCTTGGCCTTGGCGTCTTCGAGCAGGACGAGCAACTCGCGCATCATCAGGGCGAAGCCTTCCTGGCTTTTGAGCAGCTTCAGCAGGAACGTCTCAATGTTGATGCTAGGTACAGCGCAGGTCTGGTCTGCTTTCAGTTGCTCGGCCAATGGCTGGCCACCGCACGGCAGGCCAAGGGCGTTCTGCAAGGCGATCTCGACATCGGCATCCCGTCCCGGGTCACCCTTTTTGCGACGCACCTCGAGGCCCGCCTGGGCTTGCAGCGTCAGCCAGAGCTGGCAGGGGTTATCGATAGGGTCCACGGCGTCACTCCCTTGTCACACTTGGATGAGCGCTGGCGGCAGGGCCGCCAGCGCGTCGCGTGGGGGAGAGTAAACTGGAAAGTGGCCATCGGCCACTTTCCAGTTGCAGCTCGTTGCGGCTTAGTCCAGGTCGGCAGCCGAATGGCGCTCCGGCACCTGGGTCGCTTCGTCGCCCCAAGTGCGGTTAACGCGGCTGCCACGCTGCACTGCCGGACGCTGGGCGATCTCTTCGGCCCAGCGTTGCACGTGTTTGTAGTCCTGCACCGAGAGGAACTGCGCCGCACCGTACAGGTTGCCGCGCACCAGTTGCCCGTACCACGGCCAGACGGCGATGTCGGCGATGCTGTATTCGTCGCCAGCCAGGTAGCGGCTTTCGGCCAGGCGCCGGTCGAGCACGTCGAGCTGACGCTTGGCTTCCATGGTGAAGCGGTTGATCGCGTACTCGATCTTCTCCGGCGCGTACACATAGAAGTGGCCGAAGCCGCCGCCCAGGTAGGGCGCCGAGCCCATCTGCCAGAACAGCCAGTTCAGGCTCTCGGCGCGCTCGGCCGGGGCCTTGGGCAGCAAGGCACCGAACTTTTCGGCCAGGTACAGCAGGATCGAGCCCGACTCGAACACCCGCACTGGCGGCTCGACGCTGCGGTCGAGCAGGGCGGGGATCTTCGAGTTCGGGTTGACCCCGACAAAACCACTGGAAAACTGCTCGCCATCGCCGATACGGATCAGCCAGGCGTCGTATTCGGCGCCTGCATGGCCGAGGGCCAATAGCTCTTCGAGCAGGACGATGACCTTCACGCCGTTGGGCGTGGCCAGGGAGTACAGCTGCAGCGGATGCTTGCCGACCGGCAGCTGTTTTTCGTGGGTAGGGCCAGCGATGGGGCGGTTGATGCTGGCGAACTGGCCGCCGGCAGCGGTGTCGTTGGTCCAGACGGCCGGTGGCACATAGGGGGGCTTGCTCATGCAACGAATCTCCAGGGGGCTGACTGTCACGTCGAGGGGAAGGCGATATCTATGCCACGGGTAGGCGCTGCGGGGCAATCACGGGTTCATGACGATGCGTCCGAGGGGCTTGGTCGTTTCCGCGAACGCGTGGGCTGCGGCGGCCTCGGCCAAGGGAAAGGCCCGCTCGATAACGGCGCGGATTTCACCGCTGGCCAGCGCTTGCAGCAGGTGGTCGACGCTCGACCTGACCTCCGGTGTTTTGAACAGCGGCCCCATGAATACGCCCAGCAATGTCTGGTTGGCCTGCATCGCGGGCCACAGGTCGACGCTCAGGTCGTCGCCACCGGCATTGCCGACGAACACCAACCGTCCTTGCGGGGCCAGGGCGTGGAGTGAAGAGGCCAGTGTCGTGCCCACGGGGTCGATGATCAAATCGGCACCCGCGCCTTTTGTGATGTGCTGGACGGTTTCCTGGACGTTCTCGGCCAAGCGATCCACCACATGCTGGGCACCCAGCGCCATCAAGCGTTGGCTGCGCTGGGCGCCGCTCGCCACGGCGACAACCTTCGCACCCGCATTCGCCGCGAGCTGGACGGCCGCCAGCCCCACGCCACCGGCAGCGCCCTGGATAACCACGGTTTCGCCAGGGCGCAGTGCCCCGCGTGCGAAAAGGCAGTGATGGGCGGTGGCGAAAGAAATGGGCAGGACCGCTGCATCTGCGGCCTCCACGCCATCGGGTATCCTCCAGGTTTGCCCTGCGGGTACTGCCCAGCGTTCGGCGTGGGAGCCCTGCATGTCGAACGCTGCGACCCGGTCGCCTACCTGACGGTCACGCACATTGGTCCCCACGGCGGCAACGGTACCCGCAGCCGCATAGCCCACCACCCAGGCAGGGCGAGGCGGCGTTGTTGTTCGGCGGTTTATCAGGTCGCCCCCTTCGATGGAGATCGCCTCGACACGAATCAGGACATCCGAAGGCCCCAGGGTTGGGTCGGGGATATCGACGTACTTCAAGACGTCGGGAGCACCAGGGGTATCGTAGATCGCTGCTTTCAAGATCGCGCCTCCATCTGCTCAGTGAACCTGCAACATCGATCAGGTCGTGATGAAGGGAACGACAACAGCAGCGCCGTAGAGTTGCAGGCAATCGAATCTGCGCCCGCCCAGGAAGGCAGGCGCAGTCCGATATCTACGCGACGGGAATCAACGGGTCGGCTGCCGCCAGGGCCGAGGCGCGCTCAGGTGCAGGCGGGTAGATCCACAGGCTGTTGATCTGCTGCTTGAGCGTCTTGGCCTCGGCCTTGTCAGTGGGCGGCGAGACCTTGCGGTCCCAACCCTCGGTGTACACCGCGCCCCAGGCGCCAAGGTCCAGGCAGGTAACGTACTTGGGCTGGCTATAGGTCATCGGCGCTTCGCCGATCAGCTCGGCAGCGGCGTTGTTACCCGCGTAGCGGCCCAAGGGAATGGCATGCTGGCAGGACATTGCGGCGAAATTGCCGACCTCGTCGCAGGGTGCATAGGCCACATCGCCCGCGGCGTAAACCGCCTCGCTGCCCTTGACCTTGAGATGGCCGTCGACGTGCAGACGGCCCTGGCGGTCGCGCTCGCCGTTCACCTGCGCGGTCAGGGCATTGGCCATGAAGCCCACGGTCCAGATCACCGTGCTGGCCTCGATGCGCAGGCCGTTGCTGAGCGTCACGCCGTCGTGGTCGACCGCCGCAACGCTCGCACCGCACAGCCATTGCACCCCCAGCGCCTGGCTGGCCTGTTCGATGGCCGGGCTGATGCCTTCGCCCAGGGCTGCGCCGATCCGGGCGCCCCGGTCGATCACCACGACACGCGGGGTAACGTCCTGGCCGAGGATGGCGCGCAGGCGGGCTGGCATTTCGGTAGCGGTCTCGATGCCGGTGAAACCGCCGCCGGCCACCACCACGGTGTTGCGTGCGGGGCTGTCGGGCAGGGTGGCCAGCGCCTTGAGATGGGTTTCCAGGCGTGCAGCCGATTCGAGGGTATCGACATCGAAGGCCTGTTCCAGGCCCGGCACCGGTGGCCGGTTGAGCTGGCTGCCACAGGCCAGGATCAGGCGATCGTAGCCAAGGGTGGCGAGCTGTTGTTCGGCATCGCGGTAGCGCACGCGCTTGGCCGCTTCGTCGATGTGCTCGGCGCTGCCTTGCACGAAGCGCACGTTCACCGCGTCGAACAATGCCTGCAGGGGCGCTGCCATGGTGTGTACGTCGGGCTCGTAGAAGCGTGGGCGGATGCGCAACTGGGCCTGGGGGGCGAGGACCGTGATCTGTACATCGTCGCGTCCATGCTTGTCGAGCTGGCGGGCAGCGCCGAGGGCGCTCCACAGTCCGGCAAAACCTGCGCCAATGATCAGGATGTCTTTCATCGTCGTTGCTCCTGGAGCGTTTCTTTTCTTGGAAGGATCGGCTCGGCGCGGCAGACAAAGGCACAAGGAAAGCCGCTGCTGACTGAAGCAGCGTTGCGTCCAGGCCGATTGCGGGGCAGGAGCAATGATACGCCTTGGTTTCCATGCCACGCCGTGGCCCGACGGCTGCCCATGCTTGGCACCCGCGGCAGTCATGCTAAGCGCCGCCTGGAGACCGCCCTAGGCCAAAGAACCCTGGCTTTCGGCCAAGGGCACGCTGCGGGCGAAGCGTGCGCGGTAGTCGCGTGGGGTGACCGCCAGGTGGCGCTGGAATGCCAGGCGCATGCGCTCTTCGTTGCCGAAGCCGCAATGTCGGGCGATGCGTTCGATGTGCCAGTCGCCGTTCTCCAGGTGCCGACGTGCAGCCTCCAGGCGGAAGACCTCGATGGCCTTGGCCGGGGTGCGCCCGGTCTTGGCCTTGTACACCCGGGTGAAGTTGCGCAGGCTCATGTTGGCCTGCTCGGCCAGGCGCTCGACGGTCAGGCGCGGGTCGCCGAGGTTGTCGTTGAGCCACAGGTGCAGGTTTTCGAACAGGCTGGCGTCATCGCCCTGGGCCTTGAGCAGTTCGCTGAATTGCGATTGGCCGCCGGGGCGCTTGAGGAACACCACCAGCTCACGCGCCACCTGCATGGCCACCTCGCGGCCATAGTCGTTTTCCACCAGGGCCAGGGCCAGGTCGATGCCGGCGCTGACGCCTGCCGAAGTCCATACCCGGTCTTGCTGGACGAAGATCGATTCGGGGTCGACTTCCACCGAGGGAAAGCGCATACGCAGGGCCTCGCACATGGCCCAGTGGGTGGCGGCGCGGCGACCCTCGAGGAGCCCGGCGGCGGCTAGCAGGAAGGTGCCGCTGCACACCGAGGCGGTTCGGCGGGCGCTGGTCGCGGCCAGGCGCAGGCTGGCGACCAGTTCGTCGTGTTCGGGCAGGGTGCGCAGGATTTCCGGGGCGCCGGGCACCACCAGGGTGTCGATGGCGGTGTTCAGCAGGGGCGCCAGGGGTTCGGTGCCGACCGGCAGGCCTTCGGCGGTGGCTACCAAGCCGCCTTCAAGGCTGGCGGTGCGCACGGTATAGCCGGGCAGGCCGCGTGCCACGCAGGCTTTGGTCGCCGCCCAGAACACCGTCTGCGCGCCGGTCAGGTCGAGCAGGCCCATTTCGGGGTAGGCGAGGAACAGCACCTGGCGCGGGGTGTCCACGGACAGGGTGGGGTGTTCGGGGACGTTGGCGGGATGGGTCATGGTCGCGGCCGCAGGCAGGTAAAAGCCTTATGGTACTCCTTGTGCTGGCCGATGGCGGATACGCCCGCTCTTGCCCAGCGGATCCTGGGTTCAGTCGCGACACCTGTGGGAGCGGGGTCAGCCGCGAACCGGGGCATGGCCCCGGCCCGCAGTGTCTTCTTCGCCGGTAACCCCCCTCCCACAGGTTCAGCACTGCGCTAGAGGCTTGGACTCAGTGCGCCCCAGCAGCATTGCTCAGGTCGCTCTCGGCCCACTCGGTGTAGAGACAGGCATCTGCCACCGCCCAACGCACCTTGACGGTATCACCCGGTCGCATCGGCATCCCGGCGGCAGACAACGCCTTGACCGTCATCTCGGTGCCGCCGGCCGTCAGCACATGGCAGGTTTGGCTTTCGCCGAGGAACAGTACCTCGCCGACCTTGGCCTGTACCTCGTTCCAACCGGCCGGCAGAGGCTCGCGGGCGGCCTGCTCGGCGGTCAACGCCAGGGCTTTTTCCGGGCGTACCATGATCAAGGCATCTTGATCGTTACCTAGGCCTGGGGTCAGGCGTACCGCCAGCGACTGGCCCTCGAAAGCGGCAGCGCCATTGCTGTTGGCAGTTACCCGCAGGAAGTTGGAATTGCCCAGGAACGAGGCGACAAAGGCGTTCGGCGGGTTCTGGTAGAGGTCGTAGCCGCTGCCAAGGCCGACGATCTTGCCGTGGCTGAAAATGGCGATGCGCTGGGACAGGCGCATGGCTTCTTCCTGGTCGTGGGTCACGTAGACGATGGTGATGCCCAGGCGCCTGTGCAGCTGGCGCAGCTCATCCTGCAAGTCTTCGCGCAGCTTCTTGTCCAGCGCACCCAGCGGCTCGTCCATCAGCAAAATGCGGGGCTCGTACACCAGCGCCCGGGCGATCGCCACGCGCTGCTGCTGGCCACCGGAAAGCTGCGCAGGGCGGCGGTGGGCGAAGGCTTCCAGTTGTACCAGCTTGAGCATGGCGTCTACGCGCTTGCTGATGTCGGCAGCACTGAGCTTGCGGATCGCCAGGGGGAAGGCGATGTTGTCGCGCACCGACAGGTGCGGGAACAGCGAATAGCGCTGGAACACCATGCCAATGTCGCGCTTGTGTGGCGGCACGTTCACCAGCGACTGGCCTTCGACCAGGATCTCGCCGCTGCTGGGCGTCTCAAAGCCGGCCAGCATCGACAGCGTGGTGGACTTGCCCGAACCGCTTGAGCCCAGGAAGGTGAGGAACTCGCCGTCCTGGATGTCCAGGCTGATGTCGTCCACCGCGGCGAAGTCGCCGTAGTGCTTGTTCAGGTTGCGCAGGCTGACCAGGGTCTTGTCCCGTGCGCTGTCTTGGATGACTGCACTCATTGTTGTTGTCTCCGGGCGCTCAAGCGCGGGTTTCGTTGCGCCGACGCAGGGCGGCGGCTATGACCATCACCAGTACCGACAGGCCGATCAGCAGCGTCGAGGCGACGGCGATCACCGGGGTCAGGTCCTGGCGCAGGGTGGTCCACATCTTCACGGGTAGGGTCTGCAGGGTGGGGCTGGCCATCATCACGCTGAGCACGACTTCGTCCCACGAGACCAGGAAGGCGAACAGGCCCCCGGCGATCATCCCTGGGCGAATCGCCGGGAAGGTCACCTTGAAGATCGCCTGCAAGCGCGAGGCGCCGCAGATCACCGCCGCGTCCTCGATCGACTGGTCGAACAGCTTCAGCGAATTGATGATCGAGATGATGGTAAAGGGCAGGGCGACGATCACGTGGCTGACGACGAAGGAAAACAGCGTGCCGGTGTACCCCAGCTTGAGGAACAGCGCGTACACCGCCACCGCGATGATCACCAGCGGCACGATCATCGGCAGGGTGAACAGGCCGTAGAGCATCTCGCGCCCCGGAAAGCGCCCGCGCACCAACGCGAAGGCGGTGGGCAGCCCCAGCGCCACCGCGCAAACGGTGGTGAGCACGGCGACCTTGAGGCTGGCCATGGCTGCCTCCATCCACTCGGGGTTCGAGAAGAACTGGCCGTACCACTTGAGGGTCCAGCCTGGTGGCGGGAACACCAGCCACTGCGACGAGCCGAACGATAGCAGCACGATGAACAGGATCGGCAGCAGCAAAAAGGCCGCGATCACCCCGGTGGTGAGGTACAGGCCCACGCGCAGCGGGCGGCCCATGGCATTGGGTGTCAGGAGCATGGCGGCTTACCTCGGGTTGCCGACCGGGGATTCCGGTTGCAGCTTCAGGTAGAAGTAGAAGAGCACCAGGGTGATCAGCACCAGCAACGCCGCAGCGGCGCTGGCCAGGCCCCAGTTCAGGAACGACTGCACCTGCTGCACGATGAACTCCGGCAGCATCATGTTCTGCGCGCCGCCCAGCAGGGCCGGGGTGACGTAGTAACCCAGCGACATCACGAACACCATCAAGGCACCTGAGAACAGGCCCGAGCGGCACAGCGGCAGGAACACCTTCCAGAAGTTGGTCCAGGGGCTGGCACCGCAGATCGAGCCCGCTTGCAGCACCATCGGGTCGATGGCCTGCATGGTCGCCTGCAACGGCAGCACGATGAACGGGATCATGATGTAGCTCATGCCGATTACCACGCCCGTGAGGTTGTGCACCATCTCCAGCGGCGCATCGATGATGCCAAGCGCCATCAGCACCTTGTTGATCACCCCCGAGGCTTGCAGCAGCACCAGCCATGAGTAGGTGCGCGCCAGCAGGCTGGTCCACATCGACAGCAGCACGATGCTCAGCAACCAACGGCCCCAGCCCCGTGGCACCAGGGTGATCGCCCAGGCCAGCGGGAAGCCCAGCAGCACGCTGATCAGGGTGACCAGCCCGGCCACCGAGAAGGTGTTGAACAGCACGCGGGCATAGGCCGAGTTGGCAAACAATTGTTCATAGTTGCCCAGCCCCGGCACCGGTTCGAGCACGCCGCGCAGCAACAAGCCGATCAGTGGCGCGAAGAAGAACAGGCCGAGGAACAGCAAGGCCGGCAGCAGGTTGCGGCTGCCGCGCCAGCGCTGGGCCATGGCGGGGCGGCGCGAGGCAGCGCCCTTTGTTCCAGGTGCGGCGCCTTGCGCGCTGTGCAGGGCGTTGATGGCGACTTTCATTTGACCAGCCACTCATTCCAGCGCGCGGCGATAGCCTGGCCGTTCTTGGCCCAGTAGGCGAAGTCCAGGGTGACCTGGTCCTGGGCGTAGGCGGTGGGCAGGTTCGGGGCGAGTTTCTTGTCCAGTTGGCCGACGCTGTCGAGGTTGACCGGGGCGTAGGCGGTGAGGTTGGCAAAGTCGGCCTGGCCCTTGGCGCTGCTGGCGTTGGCCAGGAACTTCATGGCCGCGTCCTTGTTCTTGGCGCCCTTGGGAATGACCAGGAAGTCGGCCATGACCAGGTTCTGCTTCCAGCTCACGCCCACTGGCGCGCCGTCCTGTTGCAGGGCATAGACCCGCCCGTTCCAGAACTGCCCCAGCGAGGCTTCGCCGGAGGCCAGCAGTTGCTGCGACTGGGCGCCGCCGCCCCACCAGACGATGTCTTTCTTGATGGTGTCGAGCTTCTTGAAGGCGCGGTCCAGGTCAAGCGGATAGAGTTTGTCGGCGGGTACGCCATCGGCCAGCAGCGCCAGCTCCAGCACGCCGGGGCTCGGCCATTTGTACAGCGCGCGCTTGCCGGGATAGGCCTTGGTGTCGAAAAGGGCGCTCCAGTCCACCGGCTTGTTGGCGCCGAGCTTGCCTTCGTTGTAGCCGAGCACAAAGGAGAAGAAGAAAGAGCCTACGCCGTGGTCGGAAACGAAGCGCGGGTCGATGCGATCACGCTGAATGGTATTGAAGTCGAGGGGTTCGAGCAGGCCTTCGTTCGCGGCGCGCAGGGCGAAGTCGGCTTCGACGTCGACAACGTCCCACTGCACGTTGCCGCTTTCGACCATTGCCTTGAGCTTGCCGTAGTCGGTAGGGCCATCCTGCACCACCTTGACCTTGCTGCTTTCGCTGAAAGGCTCGGCCCATGCTTGTTTCTGCGCATCCTGCGTGGTACCGCCCCAGCTGACGAAATTCAGGCTGTCAGCGGCCAGTGTGGCCTGGCAGGCCAGGGACAGCAGGCTGGCAGACAGCACTGCACTTACTCGTTTGCTCAACAGCATGGTTAACGCCCTCGTTGCTTTTGTTATTCGAGGCGGGCTTCGTGCGCCCGCCAACTGTGTTCGGGGAGCTGCGATCTGTAGGTGTTGCGTGGCCGTGTCTTGAGTGTAGGTGGCCGGCAGGTTTAAGGTCTACGGGATATCATATTATGGTATTCCAAGATTTTGGCAAGAGGGCGCGGAACTGGTGATCGCTTGTGTCCTTTTGTGAGAGGGGGTGTGAATCTTCTTAGCAGGGTGTAGGACGCGTCTATTTCGCCGCTGTCGGGAAGTTTTTCGCCTTGAAGCTGCTAGGTTCCCGAGCTTTCACGCAAAGGAACCTGCACATGCTTCGTGTCAATTTGAATGGCAAAGGCCAGGCGCTGGATGGCGACAGCACGACCACCGGTGCCGTTTGTATTGCCAGCGGTGTTGGCTATCGCTCGAACGGTCGGGAGGTGCTGCGCCAGGGTGACAGCACCACGCCGTGCCCTGAGTGCGGCAAGGTCGGCACCATTGTCGAAGGGGTGCCGTTCTTCATCTCCAACGGCCGACCCGTGGCGGTGGACGGTGCGTTGGTAGATTGCGGCTGCCCCAGTGGCAACAACCGTGTTGTGGCGCCGCTGACCGGCGGGGTGCCGGTCGCACAACCATTCAAAACCTCTGCGGCGCCTGCAGCGCCCGCCCGGCCATTCCAGGCGCCCTCGGCATCACCCGCGAAGGCGTATTTCTCCCCAAGCGCGAGCGCTTCGCCAGCGGCACTGGAGCCTGGCTTCTACATCGTGCCGCGCAGCATGTCTGGCCCGCAGGTGCTGGCCCAATTGCTCACGCACGATTCAACGCTACCCATCGCCCGGCTCCAGCGCTTGAACCCGACCTTTGAGCAGGGTTTCAAGGCGGGCGAAATCTTCGTCATTGGCGACCTAGACAACCACCAAGCCTGTACGCGTGAAGAGACGCAGTTGATGCAGGCTGCTGAGCGTGCGCGTGAGGCGTTGGCGATGCTCAGCGATGAGGAAGCCAACTTCATGATGGAGCACATCGGTGGGATCGCCGGGGTGTTGAGCGGGGCGAGCACCTCGATGGGCGTAGGCAGGGACATGCTGGAAAAGGGCCTGGGGCAGGTCCAGGACACGCTCAAGGGCATCGAGGCGCTGCACCAGCGGCAATTCGCGGTGCATGGTCACTTACGCAGCCCGGAGTTCTTTGCTTCACGCCAAGCGTTGTACCAGCAGCTCAGTACACAGTTGAGCACGTCGTTCCTTCACAAGCGCTTGAACCTTGGCAGTTACGACACATTGCGCCGCGATTTGGGTATTTCGCCGAAGAGCCTGGTGCATCACTGGAAAAAGGCAAATGGGCCAGGGCAGATTCCAGGGTACGCCACGCACTTGGATGAAGTGTCGAAGACCGCGCGCTACTTGAAATATGGAGGCTATGTAGCGATCGGGGTGGGTGCGACAGCTTCTTACCTGAAAGTAGAGGAGGCGTGTCGGGCCGGAGAGACGGATGAGTGCAAGAGGGTTCGGTTTATAGAAACTGGAAGTTTTTCCGGAGGATTAGCCGGCGGTGCCCTAGGTGCTGTTGCAGGAAAAAAAGCGCTGAAGGCCATTTGTCGCTTCACTCCGGCAGGGAGAGCTATATGTGGAATTGCGGTGGTGGGTGTTGGCTCTCTTGTGGGCAGTCAGATGTCAGGCGCAGGAGGTGGTGCGTTTGGAGAAGCTATGTATGAGTGGATTTATGATTGATGTGTCTACTTGTTCGCCGGAGATAAGGGTTGCGATACTTTTTGTGCCGTTCTCCATGGCTATTGTTGGTTTGGCAATAACTGCACATATTGCGGCCACCTCACATTTCGAAGTGTTGCGTGCTGCGCTACAGAATAGCGAGGGGTTTCAGGAGGATGTCCGAGCGAATGGGGCATTAACAGTAAGGTTTAGAGTGTTGATAGTATCGGGTGCGTCAGTGTTGCTGTTATGGCCAGAGTGGGCTATTCGAAAGGGCCTTCTGGATCCCGTTGATAATCAGAATTTCCCTGGTTACTTGAGGCGGCGCATAAAGATTTCCTTCTGGCTGGAGGTTCCTTCATTCATTTTGTTGGTGGTGATTGGTTATGGCTTTAAATTTAAGTAGGTCGACGCGCCTTGCTAAGTAAGTTAGGGGTGTGACGAGGGTGACAGCTTTTGCCCTTGCTGCGTTGTCTAAAATTCCGCGTTGTTAGAGTGAGTAGCGCCTGGAAATTCCAATTATTTCGGCTGGTCACGTACTGGAGGTGGGGTGAGTGAGCGCCGGGGAATTCATTTCGAGGAAACCCATGATCGACCTCAGTGATTGGTCTGCCAGCTGGAGACTTGTGGTGTTGCTTCCGCCACTCGTCGTCGCTTTGGTTGGACTGGGAATTAATGCGCATATTGCCGGATCAAGGCACTTCAAAGTTATGTGCTCGGCCCTTGGGCGAAGTCGTTGCTTGCATGAGGAGCTGCGGCGAGGGGGCGCTTTCACCGTTAAGCTTCGGGTATTGACGGTCTGCGCCATGACAGGTGTTTTTCTATGTCCTGGGCTTTCCATAGGTCGTGGAAATCTAGACCCGGAGGATTATCGGGAATTTCCGGACTATCTCAAGCGCCGAATGAAAGTGGCTATAGCTTGCATGGCCATAGGAATGGGGTGGTCAGCGTTCATGTATTTTCTTGTTGAGTTCGCCTCTGCATGAGTGGGCAGACCTACCGCTACAGGTGAAACTGTGGCCGCAGGTTCACGAAGGAGAGTGGATGGGTGACACGTTATATGAGTGGAGATCCAAATGAGCGAGTTCTGGTCAACAGGATGGGCCTTTGTCTTTATGGTAACGCCGTTTTTACTCTGTCAGGTCGGGCTCACGATTAGCCTTTTACTTACCCGCAAAGCTAACTACGGTCGCATTGTTAATGCGCTACCCAAAAGCGCTTGGGTAGCGCAATATCGGCGTACCTTTGGCGAGATAAGTTTCAAGTGTAGATGGCACCTGGTAAACACTATAAGTGGGGCGCTTATCTATCCAGCTTATGTCATTCGTAAAGGCTTTTTCGATGAAGCGGAAATGCACTCGTTTCCAGCAGGTTTGCGCCGGTTCATGCTGGTTTCCGCAGGGTTTTCCATTGTTGGGTTTTCGTGGCTGATGCTTGCCGCGAGATGTAGAGGAGTTCCCGTATTACTTGAAACTTCGTATTCAGGTTGCGATGACGTGTATTTTTATCGGGCTGCTTTGGTTGATGGTGCTGCCTATTTTCCGCTTCAAGGCATAGCCCAGGAGCGAAAAGCACAGAGGCCAAGTCGTTGCCTGCATGAAGAACTGCGGCTACAGAGGACACTGTGGCCGCAGCTTCGCAGAGGTATGCAGATCAGTTGCCTGCGAACGGAATACTCTGCACCACCTCCAACTCATACCCCGCCAACCCCGCATACTTGAGCGGCGGCCCAAGATGCCGCAGTTTGCCCACGCCCAGGTCCTGGAGGATCTGCGCGCCGGTCCCCACCTCCGAATACACCTTCGACTGCCCACGCTGGTACGGCCGCACCGGCTGGGTCAGTTGTGGCACCCGCTCCAGCAGCGCCTGGGACGACTCATGGTTGGCCAGCACCACCACCACGCCAGTGCCTTCTGCCGCGACCTTCTCCAGCGCCGCCCACAGGGTCCAGTTCGCCGGCCCCGCATACTCGGCGCCGACCAGGTCGCGCAGCGGGTCGATCACGTGCACCCGCACCAGGGTCGGCTGTTCGCGGCGGATGTCGCCCATCACCATGGCCATGTGCACGCCACCCTCGATACGGTCCTCGTAGGTCACCAGGCGGAAGGTGCCGTGCACGGTGGGCAGTTCGCGTTCGCCGATGCGTTTGACCGTCTGCTCGGTGCTCAGGCGGTAGTGGATCAGGTCGGCGATGGTGCCGATCTTGATGCCGTGGCGTTCGGCGAACTGCTCCAGGTCGGGGCGGCGGGCCATGCTGCCGTCATCGTTGAGCACCTCGACGATCACCGAGGCCGGGGCGAAGCCGGCCAGGCGCGCCAGGTCGCAGCCAGCTTCGGTGTGGCCAGCGCGGGTCAGCACGCCGCCTTCGCGGGCGCGCAGGGGGAAGATATGGCCGGGCTGTACCAGGTGCTCCGGGCGGGCATCGGAAGCCATGGCGGCAGCTACGGTGCGCGCACGGTCGGCGGCGGAGATACCGGTGGTGACGCCAGTGGCGGCTTCGATGGAGACGGTAAAGGCGGTGCTGAACGCGCTGCCGTTGCTCGGCACCATCTGCTCGAGGCCTAGACGCTGGCAATGTTCGTCGGTCAGGGTCAGGCAGATCAGGCCGCGCGCCTCGCGGGCCATGAAATTGATGACCTGCGCGTTGCACCGTTCGGCGGCGATCAGCAGGTCACCTTCGTTCTCGCGATCCTCGTCGTCCACCAGCAGCACCATCTTGCCCTGGCGGTAATCTTCGAGGAGTTCTTCGATGCTGTTGAAGGCCATGTGGCATGCTCGCTGTGGTCAGGTAAGTTTTATGGTATACCATAATACATAAATTAACGTGTACAGGAGCACGACGAATGAAGGCTTACTGGATCGCCCATGTGGATGTCACCGACCCTGAGCAATACCTGCAGTACACCCAGCGCGCACCTGCCGCAATTGCCGCTTATGGTGGGCGTTTCCTGGCTCGCGGCGGGCGCAGCGAGGCGCTGGAAGGGCGAGCGACGCCGCAGCGCAGCGTGGTGATCGAGTTCGATTCGTATGAGCAGGCGGTGGCGTGCTATCGGTCCGAGGCGTACCAGCAGGCATGTCGGCACCGTCAGGGTGTGGCGCGGGCCGAGATCGTCATCGTCGATGGTTTCGCGGGCTGATCGAATGCGGCGCGATCCCTGTTGGAGCGGGCTAGCCCATGGTCTTGAGTGTGTGGCGAACGCGTCTCGGCCGATACATTCCTCGAGGGGGATGTTAAGGCCTGTCAGCGGATGAAATGGACCTTGCCGGTGTCGTCGTTGCCCATGTAGATGCCGTACACCCCGGCCTGGCGCTCAAGGATGTACCGTTCGAGGATCTGCCGGATGGCCGGGTAGTAGATCTCGTCCCAAGGGATCTCGTCGGGGGCGAAGAAGCGGTAGGCAAGGGTTTCCGGCCCGAACTGGCCGGTTTCCTCGGTGGCGATGGCGCGGAAGATGATGTACACCTCGCTGATTTTCGGCACGCTGAAAATCGAGTAGGGCGAGACGATTTCGCCACGCACGCCGCTTTCTTCCCAGACCTCGCGCAGCGCCGCCTGCTCGGTGGTCTCGCCGGCTTCCATGAACCCGGCGGGGAGGGTCCAGGTACCGGGGCGTGGGGGGATGGCGCGCTGGCACAGCAGGTATTTGCCGTCGCGCTCGATGATGCAGCCGGCGATGATCTTCGGGTTGACGTAGTGCACGTAGCCGCAGGCGCGGCAATGCAAGCGTTCGTGGGTATCGCCGGTGGGAACGCCCCGGCCAAGCTCGGCGGTGCAGTGCGGGCAGTAGCGTGGGGCGTGGGGCATGGTCAGCGGCCTATGCGAGGGTCCTTCAGGGCCAGGGGCTCGACGATGTCGCGGACCTGGGCGTTGCCGTCCTGCTTCTGGCGCAGGTACTCCAATGCGACTTTGGCGGCGGCGCGTACGTGGTCGACCGAAGCCTGGTGGGCCACTTGCGGGTCGCCGCTCTTGATCGCCGCGACGATCTTTTCCATTTCCTGGTTGCTGGCGCCACGGCGGTTGGCCTGGGACACCGAGGTGGCGCGCAGGTAGCTGATGCGCGCCTGCAACTGGCGCAGCTGGGTTGCGGCGACGTGGTTGCCGGAGCCTTCGAGCAGCACGTCGTAGAAGCCCTGCACCGAGTCGAGCACCTGTTGCAACTCGCCTTCCTCAAGGGTCTGGCGGTTGACTTCCAGGGCGCGCTCCAAGGCGCGGATGTCCTTGGCCTTGGCGTTCAAGGTGAACAGCTGGACGATCAGGCCCTCGAGCACGCAACGCAGCTCGTAGATGTCACGGGCATCTTCCAGGGTGATGATCGCCACGCGGGGGCCCTTGGCGTCGGCGAATTCCACCAGGCCTTCGGATTCCAGGTGGCGCAGCGCCTCGCGTACCGAGGTACGGCTGACACCAAGGCGGTCGCACAGGTCGCGCTCGACCAGGCGATCGCCCGGCAGCAGGTGGAAGTTCATGATTGCGCTGCGCAGCTTGTCGAGCACGATTTCGCGCAGGGTTACGGGGTTGCGGTTGACCTTGAAGCTGTCGTCGAGGGGCTGGCGTTTCATCAGGTGCGCTCTGTATGAGGCTGTTGCGCCAACACCGCGGAACAGCCGCAACCGCGGTGCTCCTTGCAGTGGTTCGAACAGCCCGTTGTTAACGGGTAGGTTCCGCATCGGCTTCGGCGAAGGCCTCGCGGGCCAGGCGGAAACTGTCCACCGCCGCGGGCACGCCGCAATAAATGCCGACCTGAAGCAGGATCTCGCGAATCTGCTCTCGGCTCAGGCCATTGCGCAAGGCACCGCGGATATGCAGCTTGAGCTCGTGGGGCCGGTTGAGCGCGGAAATCATCGCCAAGTTTATCATGCTGCGCTCCTTGAGCGATAAGCCCTCGCGGCCCCAGACGTGGCCCCAGCAATATTCGGTGACCAACTCCTGCAACGGCTTGCTGAAGTCGTCGGCGTTCTGGATCGAGCGGTTGACGTAGTCCTCGCCCAGCACCTGGGTGCGGATGGCAAGGCCTTGTTGGTATTTCTCGTTGCTCATGGGGCGGGTCTCCTGTGTCAGCGAAGAAAAAAGAGGGCCGTGACCGAAGCTGAGGGTGACGGGACGGCCCCCGAAAACCGGTAGGTCGGCGCTGATGCCTTCGCTCCCAATGGAACTCAGCCCAGCGGTGGCAGCGCGCCGAGCTTGCCCTTGTGGTAGACCATCGGTGTCGCCGGCGTCTCAGGCAGGATCAGGTTCTTGACCTGGCCGACGATGATCGCGTGGTCGCCGCCGTCGTACTCGCGCCACAGTTCGCATTCGATGATCGCCGTGGCCTTGGCCAGCAGCGGGTTGCCCAGCGCGCTGAGGTGCCAGTCGATGTCACGCGCCTTGTCCTTGCCCTTGCCGGCAAAGGCGTAGGCCTCGGCAGTCTGCTCGGCGGCCAGCAGGTGAATGGCGAACTGCTTGCTGTCACGCAGCACCGGGTAGGTGTCGGAGGCGTAGTTGGGGCAGAACAGCACCAGCGCCGGTTCGATCGACAGCGCGCTGAAGGCGCTGGCGGTAATGCCGACGATGCCACCGTCGGCGTCCAGGGTGGTGACCACCGTGACGCCGGAGGGAAACGAGCCCATCACGTCTTTGTAGATGCCTGGTTCGATCATCTTGGCTTGCCTCTCAACGCATCACGAACGGATCGGGCATGGGCGCGGTGGACAGGTTGATCCACACGGTCTTCAGCTCGGTATAGGCCAGCACCGAATCGATGCCGCTTTCGCGGCCGTAGCCGCTGTTCTTGAAGCCACCGATCGGCGCCATGGCCGACACGGCGCGGTAGGTGTTGACCCAGATGATCCCCGAGCGCACGTCGCGGGCCAGGCGATGGGCGCGGGCCAGGTCGCGGGTCCAGATCCCGGCCGCCAGGCCGAACTGCGAGTCGTTGGCGATGTTCAGGGCCTCTTCCTCGGTCTTGAAACGAATGACCGCTGCCACCGGGCCGAACACTTCCTCTTGCATGATGGTCATCGAGTTGCTGTCGCACTCGAACAGGGTCGGCTCGTAGAACCAGCCATCGCCCTCGACCTCGGCACGCTTGCCGCCCAGGTGCAGCTTGGCGCCCTCGGCCTTGGCCGCCGCTACCAACCCTTCGACCACGGCAAGTTGCTGGGCGGTGGCCATGGGGCCCATTTCGCTGGCGTCGTCCTGCGGGTTGCCGATGCGGATGCGCTTGGCGCGCTCGACCAGACGGGCGAGGAACTCATCGAAGATTTCGTCCTGCACCAAAAGGCGGGAACCTGCCACGCAGCTTTGCCCGGAGGCGGCATAGATGCCGGCCACGGCGCCGTTGATGGCGCTGTCCAGGTCGGCGTCGGCGAAGATGATGTTCGGCGACTTGCCGCCCAGCTCCAACGACAGCTTGGCGAAGTTCTCGGCGCTGCTGCGCACCACGTGGCGCGCGGTGGCGGCGCCGCCGGTGAAGGCGATCTTGCGCACCAGGGGGTGACGGGTCAGCGCCGCGCCAGTACTGGGGCCGAATCCTGTGACCACGTTGACCACGCCAGCGGGGAAGCCAGCTTCAAGGGCCAGGCGGGCCAGTTCCAGGATGGTCGCCGAGGCATGCTCGGAAGGCTTGATCACGATCGTATTGCCCGCGGCCAGGGCCGGGGCGAGCTTGATTGCGGTGAGGTACAGCGGGCTGTTCCACGGAATGATCCCGGCCACCACACCGATCGGCTCGTGCACGGTGTAGGCGAACAGGTCGGGCTTATCCAGCGGCAGGGTGCCGCCTTCGAGCTTGTCGGCAAGGCCTGCGGTGTAGTGGAAGAACTCCGGCAGGTAGCCCACCTGGCCGCGGGTCTCGCGGATCAGCTTGCCGTTGTCACGGCTTTCCAACTGGGCCAGATGTTCCTTGTTCTCGGCGATCAGGTCGCCAAGACGACGCAGCAGCTTGCCTCGGGCCGTGGCGGTAAGGCCGCGCCAGGCCGGGTTGTCGAAGGCACGCTGGGCGGCCTGCACGGCCAGCTCCACATCGGCTTCGTCGGCATCGGGGAGTTGCGCCCAGGCCTTGGCAGTGGCCGGGTCGAGGCTGTCGAAGGTGTTGCCGCTCTGGGCATCGCGCCACTGGCCATCGATGCACATCTGGAAACGAACGAGGGTCATGCAACTATCCCCTTGGCGGATTCGGTGAGGGTGCGGGCTTCGTTGAGGAAGTCCAGCAGCATGCGGTTGACTTCGCGCGGTGCTTCCACCGGCATCATGTGCCGTTGCTCGGGCAGCACCACGCAACGCGCCCCGGGAATGCGTGCGGCGAGCTGGCGGCTCATGGCCGGGGTCGAGCCCTGGTCGAGTTCGCCGGTGGCGATCAGGGTCGGCACCTGGATGCTGCCAAGGTCGGCCTCGCGGTACATGTCCTGGGTGGCAAACAGAGCATAGGTGGTGTGGTAGCCCTGGGGGTCATTGCCGGCCAGCACCTGGCGGATCGCTGCGACCTGGGCCGGGTTGGCGGCCTTGTATTCGCGGCTGAACCAGCGGTCAAGGGCGGCATCTACATTGGCGTCCGGGCCCAGTTCGGCGGCCTGCGCGGCACGGGCGATGACCCCGGCGCTCTGTTCGGGGGTGCGGTTGAACACGCTGTTGAGCACCACCAGGCCGGCCAGGCGCTGCGGATGGTTGAGGGCGAAGGCGCGAGCCACCAGGCCGCCCATCGAGAAGCCGATGACCGTGGCTTGCGGCAGTTGCAGGTGGTCGAGCAGCTCGACCAGTTGCTCGGCGTAGCCTTCCAGCCCGGTGTCGGCGCTGGGCAGGTGGCTCTGGCCGTGGCCGAGCATATCGTAGGCGATGACGCGGTAGTCTGCGGCAAGGCCAACGAACTGCCCGCCCCACATTTCCTTGTTCAGGCCCACCCCGTGGATCAGCACCACGGGTTGGCCCTGGCCGAGGCTCAGGTAGCTGGTCCCGGCCGGTGTACGTTCAGCGACAGGCTGAATCATGGAGCGCGCTCCTTGAGGGGCAGGGCATTCAGGCAACGCCCCGGCCCGTCTGGTTATCGTTATTGAGCGTTGGCTTTCTCGGCCGCCAGTTCTTCCAGGTCGATGTAGCGGTTGCCGATGCGCGGGTGCAGGCGGCCGCCGTCGGAGGCGCCCAGCACCACCACGATCTCGTCGGCGCGGGGGGCGTCTTCGATCTGCATTTCCAGGGTGATGTAGTGCGAGCGCAGGCCTTCGTCGTCCTTCTGCATCATCGGGATCTGGATCGAGGTGCCTGGGCCGCCGCGCTTGTTGGTGAAGCTCAGGTAGCTCTTGGCCTGCACGGCTTCACGGTAGTGGTTGCCGAAGCGCAGGGTGTGGATGACCGCCGAAGCGTGCTCGATCTCGCCCTCTGCGCCAACCACGGCGGCCTTGCCGTAGGCTTCGATCTTGTCGGCACCGCCGATGGCGGCGGTCAGGCGCTCGACCATCAGTGCGCCGAGCTCGGAGCAGTTGGCACGAATTTCCGGCTTGAGGTCTTCGACGAAACCGCGACCGGCCCAGGGGTTCTTGATGACTACGGCCAGGCCGACCATGGTCACCGGCTTGTCGGTGGCCTTGCCGCCTTCGATGCGGGTCTCTTCGGAGTAGGTGACGATCTTGCGAATTTCGAAACTCATGGGGGCTCCTGGATTCTAGGGTTATCAGGCTATGTTGTCTGATGGTATACCATAATACTGGTTGTGCAATAGCCGAGATAGAATTTCTCTTTATTGGCCCTTGTGGGAGCGGGTTCACCCGCGAAGAACACACCGCGGTGTATGGCACGGGCTGCGCCCGTGTTCGCGGGTAAACCCGCTCCCACAGGGTATGTGCAGGCAAAAAAATGCCCGCCCCGCACACAGGGGCGGGCCGTTCCCGCAATCACTCAGGCAAAGGGAATTCAGGCGAACGCCGGCACGACTTCCTTGATGAACAACGCCAGCGACTTCTTCTTCTCGCTGTGGGGCAGGCTGTTGTCGCACCAGAAACTGAACTCATCCACGCCCAGCTCCTGGTAGTACTTGATGCGCGCGATGATTTCCTCGGGGGTACCGATCATGGTGTTCTTGCGGATGTTCTGCAGCTGGAACGCCGGCACTTCGGCGAACTTCTCCTCGGGGCTGGGTGCCAGGAAACCATTCACCGGCGTGGTCTTGTTGCCGAACCAGGCATCGAAGGTGCGGTAGAAGCGCGAGATCGCCTCGGCGCCGACCCTCCAGCCTTCGGGTTCGGCCGGGCTGTGCACATGGGTATGGCGCAGTACCATCAGTTGTGGGCGCGGTACCTCGGGGTTGGCGTCGAGGGCGGCCTGGAACTTGTTCTTCAAATCCAGTACCTCTTCGTCGCCCTTCATCAAGGGGGTGACCATCACGTTGCAGCCGTTTTTTACCGCGAAGTTGTGCGAGTCCGGGTCGCGGGCGGCGATCCACATCGGCGGCAGCTCTTTTTGCACGGGTTTGGGCACGCTGGTGGAGGTAGGGAACGTGTACACCTCGCCTTCGAAGGCGTAGTCGCCTTGCCACAGCTTGCGCACCACCGGGACCATTTCGCGCAGCGCCTTGCCGCCGTCGGTGGCCGGCATGCCGCCGGCCATGCGGTCGAACTCGAACTGGTAGGCACCACGGGCCAGGCCCACTTCCATGCGGCCGTTGCTGATCACATCGAGCAGGGCGCACTCACCGGCCACGCGGATCGGGTTCCAGAACGGCGCGATGATGGTGCCGGCGCCCAGGCGAATGGTTTCGGTGCGTGCGGCCAGGTACGCCAGCAGTGGCATGGGGCTGGGCGAGATGGTGTATTCCATGGCGTGGTGTTCGCCGATCCATACGGTGCTGAAACCGCCGCGCTCGGCCATCAGGGTCAGTTCGGTCAGGTCTTCGAACAACTGGCGGTGGCTGACCTGGTCATCCCAACGTTCCATGTGCACGAACAACGAAAATTTCATGGGGCTTTCCTCGAAGCGTGAAGGTCTCGACGGGGGCGCCTGGCGCCCGCGGGTTCATATAAGGATAGGTGTCAGGCGAAGGCGGGCAGGCTGGCCATCTTGCCGCGGCAGTACACCATCGGTCGCGGCGCTTCCTCGGGCACGATCAGGTTCTGTACCTTGCCGACCATGATCGCGTGATCGCCGCCTTCGTATTCGCGCCACAGTTCGCACTCGATCACCGCCGTGGCGCCGGCCAGCAGCGGGTTGCCCAGCGCGCTCAGGGTCCACTCGATGCCCACGGCCTTGTCCTTGCCTTTTTTCGCGAAGGCGTAGGCCTCGGTTTGTTGCTCGCCGGAGAGTAGGTGGATGGCGAAGCGCTTGTTGCGCATCAGCACAGGGTAGGAGTCGGAACTGTAGTTGGGGCAGAACAGCACCAGCGGTGGGTCCATCGACAGGGAGGAAAAGGCGCTGGCAGTTAGGCCAACGATCTGGCCGTCGTCGTCCAGGGTGGTGATGACCGTGACGCCGGAGGGGAAGGAGCCCAGGACGTTCTTGTAGACGGTTGCGTCGATCATGGCGAGTACCTCGGAAAGGCTGCGGTGGTCCGCGGTTTTTATCGTTGATGTGTCTGATGGTATACCGTAATACCTATATTGCAAGCAGAATTTTCAGCGCTGGCGTACCTGCGATGAACGGTACAAAGCCCATGAATACTGGGTTTGACTGAGAGAAGAGGGCTTCAGGAGCGGGCCCGTAGCGGATCAGAGGCGCTGAAAAAGCGCGGAGCAGTGTTGTCAAAAGTTTGGAATACCATAATATGGTCCGCAGCTGAGAGGCCGCCCAGAGCGGTTTCCTACAACGATAAAAAAACGATCCTTTCGAGCTGAAAACCTATGTCCCAACCGTCGTCGCAACACCAGTTTGTCGAGAACCATACGGTCGATCATGTGCCGCCCTCCGAGCGTCATGGGAAATCACGCGACCTGTTCACCCTGTGGTTCAGTACCAATATCGCGCCACTGCCCATCGTTACCGGCGCCATGGTGATACAGGTATTCCACCTGAACTTTGTCTGGGGGTTGCTGGCCATCGTGCTGGGCCACCTGCTGGGTGGCGTGGTGCTTGCCTTGGCCTCGGCCCAGGGGCCGCAGTTGGGCATTCCGCAGATGGTGCAGAGCCGCGGGCAATTTGGCCGCTACGGCGCCTTGCTGATCGTGTTCTTCACGGCACTGATCTACGTCGGCTTCTTCATTTCCAACATCGTCCTGGCCGGCAAGTCGATCCACGGTATCGCCCCCAGCGTGCCGATGCCGGCGGCGATCATTGTCGGCGCGCTGAGCGCCACGGCGATTGGCGTTATCGGTTATCGCTTCATTCATATCCTCAACCGTGTCGGCACCTGGGTGATGGGTTCGGCGCTGCTGGCCGGCTTCATCATGATGTTCGCCCAGGAGCTGCCGGCCGACTTCTTCAGCCGCGGCGCGTTCAACCTGTCGGGCTTCGTCGCCACGGTGTCGCTGGGCACCATCTGGCAGATCAGCTTCTCGCCGTACACGTCTGATTACTCGCGCTACCTGCCACGCGAGGTGGGCATCGCCAAGCCGTTCTGGGCTACCTACTTCGGCGCTACTTTGGGCACCATCCTGTGCTTTGCCTTCGGCGCGGTGGCGGTGCTGTGCGTGCCTGAGGGCGTGGATGCGATGGATGCGGTGAAGCAGGCCACGGGCTGGCTGGGGCCGATCCTGATGCTGCTGTTCCTGCTCAACATCATCAGCCATAACGCCCTCAACCTGTATGGCGCGGTGCTGTCGATCGTTACCGCGATACAGACCTTCATCGCTCACTGGACGCCCAGCGTGCGGGTGCGAGTGGTACTGGCCTCGGTGATCCTGCTGGCCTGCGCGCTGGTGGCGCTGAACGCTTCGGCGGGCTTCATCGGTCAGTTCATCGGCTTGATCCTGGCGCTGCTGTTGGTGCTGGTACCGTGGGCGTCGATCAACCTGGTGGATTTCTACCTGATCAAGAAGGGGCAGTACGACATCGCCTCGTTCTTCCGTGCCGACGGCGGTATCTACGGGCGCTTCAACCACCATGCGATCGTCGCTTATGCCTGCGGGATCCTGGTGCAGTTGCCGTTCGCCAATACGTCGCTGTATGTCGGGCCGTATTCGAACCTGGTGGAAGGGGCGGACTTGTCATGGGTGTTCGGCTTGCTGGTGACGGTGCCGCTGTATTACTGCCTGGCGACCCGCGGTAAAACCGAGAAGGCGGGGCGGGCGGTTGGGGTGAATGACTGACGTCGCTGTTGCGCGCTGAATGCTTCGCGGACAAGCCCGCTCCTACAGGTCTGCGCGACGACGGTAGAAGCTGGCTTGCCCGCGAGGGGGGCGCTGCGTTTGAGCGGTCTACACCTTGAACTGCGCCACCATCCCGTTCAACTCCACCGCCAGGCGCGACAGCTCCTGCGCCGCCGCGCTGGTCTGGTTGGCCCCCGCCGAGGTTTGCATGGCCAGGTCGCGGATATTCACCAGGTTGCGATCCACCTCCCGGGCCACTTGAGCCTGTTCTTCCGACGCGCTGGCGATCACCAGGTTGCGCTGGTTGATCGAGGTGATGGCTTCGGCGATCACTTCCAGCGCTTGCCCGGCGGCCTGGGCGACTTCCAGGGTGCCGCTGGCGCGGGCCTGGCTGCCGTGCATCGCGCTCACCGCGCGTTCGGTGCCGGTCTGGATGCCGCCAATCATCTGCTCGATTTCCGCCGTGGACTGCTGGGTGCGGTGCGCCAGGGCGCGTACTTCATCAGCCACAACGGCGAAACCACGCCCGGCCTCACCTGCGCGTGCCGCCTCGATCGCGGCGTTGAGCGCCAGCAGGTTGGTCTGCCCGGCGATCGCGCCGATCACATCGAGCACCCGGCTGATTTCGTTGGCATTGTCCGCCAGTTCCTGGATCTGCGTGGACGTGCCGGTCACATCCGCGACCAACTGCTGGATGGAGCTCAGCGCCTGGTTGACCTGGTCGCGGCCATCGCGGGTGGTGCGGTCGGCTCCGTTGGAGGCGTCGGCGGTGCTGACTGCGTTGTTGGCCACTTCCTCCACCGCAGCGGTCATCTGGTTGACCGCCGTGGCGGCTTGGTCGATCTCGGCGCTTTGCTGGTGCAGGCCGCGGCTGGTGTCCTCGGTGACCGTGTGCAGTTCTTCGGAGGCCGAGGCCAGCTGGTCGGAGGAGGCCGCGATCTTGCGGATGGTCTGGCGCAGGTTGTCTTGCATGGCCGCCAGGGCGCGCAGCAGCTGGGCCGGCTCGTCGCGGCCCACCACCTGGATGTCGCGGGTCAGGTCGCCGGTAGCCACACGCTCGGCCACCACCACGGCATCGGCCAGCGGCACGATGATGCTGCGGGTAAGCAGGGTGGCGATGGCGACCAGCGCCAGCATGATGACCACCAACGCGCCGATGATCAGGGTAAAGGCTTCATCGGAGGCATCGCTGCTGCGCGCGGAGGCTGCGTCGGCGCCGGCGGTGTTGTACTGGGTCAGCGCGGCCAGCGCTTTCATCATGTTGTCGGCGTAGTCGGCCAGCGCGCCGTTTACCTGGACCTTGGCCTCGTCGATACGCCCGGCGGCGATCGCTTCGCGCACGGTTTTCTGCAGGTCCTGGTAGCGCTTGGCGTGGCCGACGAAGGTGTCGAACAGCGTGCGGTCATCCGCCGTGATGATGGTGCTTTCGTATTCCTTGATGGACCTGTCCAGGGCTTGGTTGATCTCGACCACCTTGGCAAGGCTGGCCTGGCGCACGGCGGGCTGGTCCTCGAGGATGCTGCGCAGAGTCAGGGCGCGGACCCGGCCGAGGTTGGTGCTGACCTCGCCCAGTGCACTGATTGCTGGCACCCAGGTCACGCGGATTTCGTCGGTGGCCTGGTCCATCCGATGGGTTTCGTAGAGGGAAACCAGGCCCATGGCTAGGGTCAGCACGCCCAGCAACGTGAACAGACTGGCTGCGCGTCGACCGATCTTCATATTCCTTAAATGCATGGCACTGCTCCTTGACGTTTGGCTGGCAGGCGTCAGGGGCAGGAGGTCGGGTCAAGCTCCGAGACGGCGCTGCAAAGGGGTTGGGATGGCCTCACCGGTCCTGTTGTTGTCTGCAAATAATGTCATATAGCCACTACTATTGACCAGTTGTTCAATGTAACTACAGGTTTATACATCCAGGCTATTTTTTGACCATTTGGTCGGATTTGTTGGCGGAGCAAAGATGAAAAGGGCCGCGTCAGCGGCCCTCGGTGTGTGTTACGCAACGATTGGAATCAGCGGGTCGGCAGCCGCCAGGGCCGCCTTGCGATCCGCTGCCGGCGGGTAGATCCATACCGAGTTGATCTGGCGCTTGAGGTTCTTGCCTTCCTGCCCTTGCAGGTGCAGCGTGCGTTCCCAGCCTTCGCTGTACGCCGCGCCCCAGTCGCCCAGGTCCAGGCAGGTGACGTACTTGGGCTGGCGATAGACCACAGGTTCGAAACCCAGCAGGTCGGCCATGGCATTGTTGCCCGAGTGGCGGCCCATGGGGATGGCGTGCTGGCAGGTCATCAGGGCGTGGTTGCCGAGGTCGTCGACCGCCGCCCAGGCCACGTCGCCCGTGGCATAGATGCGCTCCTGGCCGATCACCTTGAGGTGGCCGTCGACCTTCAGGCGGCCTTGGGCGTCACGCTCGCCAACCACCTGCGCGGTCAGCGGGCTGGCTTTCACGCCCGCGGTCCAGATCACGGTCTTGCTGGCAATGTATTCGCCGTTGTCCAGGGTCACGCCGCCGGCATCCATCGACACCACCGATACGCCGGTCACCCATTCCACGCCCGCATGCTTGGACGCCGCCTCGATCGCCGGGGTAATACCGGCGCCCAGTGCCTGGCCGACGGACTGGCCACGGTCGACGATCAGCACCCGCACGGCTGCATCTTTACCCCATGCAGCGCGCAGGCGTGGCGGCATTTGCGTTGCGATTTCAATCCCGGTGAAGCCGCCGCCGCCTATCACCACGGTGTTGCGTGCCGGGGTGTTGGGCTGGCTGGCCAGGGCGGTGAGGTGGCGTTCGAGTCGAACGGCCGACTCCATCTGGTCGATGTCGAAGCTGTGCTCGGCCAGGCCTGGCACAGGAGGGCGCACCACTTCGCTGCCGGCTGCAAGAATCAGGCGATCGTAGCCCAGCACGCGGACATCGCCCTGGGCATCGGTGTAGGTGACGGTATTGGCTTGGGCATCGATGGCCTGGGCGTGACCTTCGATGAAGTTCACGCCGACCGCGTCGAACAGTTCGCTCAGCGGCGCTTTCATGGCATGTACTTCCGGCTCGTAGAAGCGCGGGCGAATGCGCAGCTCGGGCTGGGGGGCGAGCACGCTGATGCCGATGTCGCCACGCTGGGCGAGGTCGAGCAGGCGGGCGGCGCTCAAGGCGCTCCAGACACCGGCAAAGCCGGCACCGATGATCAGGATATGTGGGGTCATGAAGGTGCTCCGCTGGGTTGATTCTTGAAGGTGGTGCAAGGTTTCGGGCAGGCGCTGTATGCCTGTCGAATAACTACGACTCTATTGGTCGTAGTTAAAGCCCGCAAGCTTTTTTTTCATGCGCGCTGCATGCGTGCCCTTGCGAAACCGCTTGGATTGCCCGCGAATATTGATTTACGGAGCTTTCAGGAAATTCAGGCGAACTGGGAATGTCACCTTTGGCTTTGCCAGGCATGAGAGAGAGGCGTAGTATTTGCGACAAATGAAGTCGGAGATTGAGATGTCGTTATATAGCGCTGGCGTCGAATACGGCATTCACTGCCTGCTGTACCTGGTCGACGAGCGCGGTGACAACCGTGACTCCAGCGTGCGCGACCTGGCCGAGTTGCAGGGTGTGCCCCAGGAGTACCTGGCCAAGGTCTTCACCAAGCTGGCACGCGGCGGTCTGGTGACGGCCACCGAAGGCGTGCGTGGCGGCTTTCGCCTGGCCCGGCCCTCCGACGAGATCACCGTGCTGGATATCGTCAACGCCATCGACGGGCCGAAGAAGATCTTCGACTGCCGCGAGATCCGTGAGCGTTGCTCGTTGTTCGAAGGCAATGCACCGAGCTGGGCGACCGAGGGCACCTGCGCGATACACGCGGTGATGCTGGGGGCGCAGAAGCGTATGGAGGAAGCCCTGGCCCAGCAGACCATCCTCGACCTCAGTCGCCGCCTGGCGCGCAAGGCACCGGCCGAGTACGGGCAGAAGGTCAACGACTGGATCAACGGGCGGCGCGAGGGCAAGGGTAGCGCCGGCGATATCGCGGTCACTCAGCTCTAGCTTTCCAGCCAAGCGGGTGGCGCATTACCTGTAGGAGTGGGCTTGCCCGCGAAGCAGGCACCGCGGTGAATGGCACCCGCTCCGCCGGTGTCCGCGGGCCAGCCCACGCCTACCGGTAGCACGCCGTTCTTTGCCGCGACGGTGAGGCATCTATCCGCTACGCCCCTCATGCTGCTTGCGATACGCCCCCGGCTGCACCCCCATGGCCTTGGCGAACGCCCGGGTGAAGGCCGCCACCGACTGGTAGCCCACCTGTGCACCCACCTGCTCCACGGTATTGCCTGCGCGCAGCAACTGGCTGGCATGGCGCATGCGCAGCGCCAGCAGCAGTTGCCCAGGCGATTGCCCGGCCAATTCATTGAAGCGCTTGAAGAACGCCGAGCGCGAAAACCCGGTGCAGGCCGCCATGGTTTCCAGCGGCCACGGTTGGCCAGGGTTTTCGATCAAGCGTTCCAGCAGCACGGCGAATGACGGCTGGCGGGCGAGGGCGATCAAGCCGCCCAGGGTCGCGTTCTCGTGCACTTGCTGGCGCAGCACGTAGAGGAACAACAGGTGCGTCAGGCGCTCCAGCAGGGTCTGCGAGGGCGCCGGATCCCGTCGACATTCGGCCAGGATCAGCTCGAACAAGGCCCGCGCCGCGCTGCCCGCGGGGTCGCTGGCGCGCAGCAGGACCCAGTCCGCCAGGCCTTCGACGATCAGCGACGACAAGCCCGACTGGAAGTGAAAGAACCCGCACACCAGGCCCACTCCATCGCCCGCGTCCAGATCCAGCGATTGCATGTCCTTGCGCGGCTGGATACAGGCTTCGAGCGGGTCGGCATCACTGGACAGGCGATACGCCAGGTCGCGCAGCAAGAACACTGCATCGCCGCTTTCCAGACGCAGCGCCTCGGGGTGGCCATCGATATGCAGCCAGCAATGGCCTTGCACTACCAGATGGAAGCTGGCCCGGCCCATGCCCTGGGTGCTGGCGTGCCAGCCACCGCAGTAGCGCCCGACGTGAAACAGACTGGCATCGAGCTCCAGGCTCTCTAATAACCAATCGACAAGATGGCTGGACGAAATCATCTAATGCAAAGACTCAGGAGCAAGGAAAGGCGACTGATGAATATGGATGCTAGTTCTTATAACCAACAGACTGTAGCGACACCCCCAAGGAGACCACTCCATGTCCTCGCGCATTACTCTACACACTCTGCAGAGCGCCCCGGAAGCTGCACGTCCGTTCCTCGAGAATGCCCAGAAAGCCTCCGGCTTCATTCCCAACCTGCTGGGCATCCTGGCCAACGCCCCGGCAGCGCTGGAAACCTATGTCACGGTCTCGGCGCTCAACGGCAAGTCCGAGCTGACCTTGGCCGAGCGCGAAGTGGTGCAGTTGATCGCCGCCACCCGGCACGGTTGCGACTTCTGCGTGGCCGGCCACACCGCCGTGGCGCTGAACAAGGCCAAGCTGCCCCAGGAAGTGGTCGATGCCCTGCGTGCCCACGGCGAATTGCCCGATGCCCGCTACGAGACCCTTGCCGAGTTCGCCCGCGAAGTGATCGCCACCCGTGGCAACGTCAGCGACGCCACCTACCAGGCTTTCCGCACCGCCGGCTTCAGCGAAGGCAACGCCCTGGAAGTGATCCTCGGGGTGAGCCTCGCAACACTGTGCAACTTTGCTAATGTGTTCGCCCGGACGCCGCTCAACGACGAACTGGCCAAGTACCGCTGGCAGCCCTCGGCCTAAGCCGCACGTGGTGCCGGTCGTGCCGGCGTTTTGAAAAGGAGAAGGGACATGCTTGATTCCACACTTCGACAATGGCTGGATGCCAACGCCGAGGCCATCGACCAAGGCCAGTGCGACCCACACCTGGTGCTGGCATACCTTGCCGAAGCGCAGGTGCTGCGTGTTGGCGTGGACTCGGCCCTGGGCGGCTCGGGAGGCGATGTAACCGATGCGGTCGAGGCCATCGCTGCCATCGCCAGCCGTTCCCTGGCCTCGGCCTTTGTCTGCTGGGGCCAGCGCGCCTTTATCGAATACCTGCTGCAAAGCCCCAACCAGGCCCTGCGCGAGCGCCTGCTGCCCGACCTGCTGAAGGGCGAGCTGGCAGGCGCCACCGGGCTGTCCAACGCCATGAAGTTCCTCTCCGGCATCGAGTCGTTGCAGGTGCAGGCCACAGCGCAGGGCGAGGGTTGGGCCCTGGAAGGGCGTCTGCATTGGGTGACCAACCTGCGCAAGAGCGGCTTCGTGGTGGCGGCAGCGATCCAGGGCGAGGAGGGCCAGGCGCCTTTCGTCGTGGCGATACCGTCCGGCGCTGCGGGCCTCGAGCGTTCGCAGGACCTGCAACTGATGGGCCTGCAATCGAGCAGTACCGCCGCACTTGCCTTCCACCAGGTAGCGCTGGGCCGTGAATGGCTTCTGCATGAGAACGCCCGTGAGTTCCTGCCCCGGGTGCGGCCGGCTTTCCTGGCGCTGCAATGCGGCATGTCCATCGGCCTGACCCGGCGTGCGCTGGATGAAGTGCGCGAGCATTTGCAGGGCCGTGGTTCGTTCCTCGCCGAAGCCGAGCAGGTACTGCGCGAACGCCTGGAAAACACCGTGGGCGAGCTCAAGCAGGGGCTGCTCGACGGTCGCTTCCTCAAGCAGCCGGCTGCCTTGTTCAAATTGCGCATCACCCTGGCCGAAAGCGCGGCCGATGCCGTGCAGATGGAGCTTCAGGCCAGCGGCGGCAAGGCCTATCTGAGCGCTTATGGAGAAGGCTTTGCCCGGCGCTGGCGCGAGTCGGCGTTCGTGCCGATCGTCACCCCGAGCCTGGTGCAACTGCGCGCCGAGCTGCAACGCCAGGCGGCCGGGGCATGACCGAGGCATTGCTGCAGGCCCGTGGCATCGCCCTGGGTTACCCCCGCGACGGTGGTTGGCAAACCGTGCTGGCGCAGTTCGACCTGGACCTGGCCCCTGGCGAGGTAGTGACCCTCCTTGGCCCCAGCGGGGTCGGCAAGTCCAGCCTGCTGCGGGTGCTGGCAGGCTTGCAGCAGCCCAGCGCCGGGGCGGTGACCCTGCATGGCGAAGCTCTGCAAGGCCCGCACCCGCGCTTGGCCGTGGCCTTTCAGGACCCGAGCCTGTTGCCCTGGCTGAGCCTTGAGAAGAACGTCGCCTTCGGCCTGGATTTCGCTCGCCAGCCCAAGCTCGAGGCTCGCGAGCGCAAGGCACGCATCGACCACGCGATCGAGGCCGTGGGCCTGGCCCATGCGCGCAGCCAGTATCCTGCGCAGTTGTCCGGCGGCATGGCCCAGCGCACTGCACTGGCCCGCTGCCTGGCGCGGCAACCCGAGGTCCTGCTGCTGGACGAACCCTTCGGTGCGCTGGATGAAGTCACCCGCGCCGACATGCAGCAGTTGCTGCTGCAACTGATTGCCACCCACAACACCGCTGCGGTGTTGATCACCCACGATATCGACGAAGCCTTGCTGCTGTCCGATCGCGTCCTGCTACTGGGCAACCACCCGGCGCGGGTCCTCGGCCAATGGCATATCGATCTGCCGCAACCGCGGACGCAGCGGGTCGAGGAACTGGGCGCGCTGCGCATCGATATTCTGAAAACCCTACGGCGGGCGAGCCGCACCCCCGAACCCACTTCCACACCCTTGCCGCCGGAGACTGCCCATGTGCATGGATGATTGCTGCTCCTCCACTTCCCGTCGTGACTTCCTCAAGCTCAGCGCCATGCTCACCGCGGCAGGCGCCATGCCCATGCTGGCCAGTCTGCAAGCGCGTGCCGCCGCCGAGCCGGACGCGCCGGTACGCATCGGCTACCTGCCGATCACCGACGCCACGCCATTGCTGGTGGCGCACAACAACGGTCTGTTCGAGGCCGAGGGCATCAAGGCCGAGCGTCCGGTACTGCTGCGCAGCTGGGCGCAGGTGATCGAGGCGTTCATTTCAGGCCAGGTCAACGTCATCCACCTGCTCTCGCCGATGACCATCTGGGCGCGCTACGCCAGCAAGGTACCTGCCAAGGTCGTGGCCTGGAACCATGTCGGCGGATCGGGTTTGACCGTCGCCCCGGAGATCACCGATATCAAGCAACTGGCCGGCAAGACCGTGGCCATTCCGTTCTGGTATTCGATCCACAACGTAGTGGTGCAGCAGCTGTTCCGCGACGCGGGCCTGGAGCCCGTGTCCAAACCGGCCGGTTCGGCGCTTGCCGCCAACCAGGTGAACCTGCTGGTGCTGCCGCCCTCGGACATGCCGCCGGCCCTGGCCAGCAAGCGTATCGCAGGCTACATCGTCGCCGAGCCGTTCAACGCGTTGGCCGAGAACCTCAAGGTGGGCCGGGTGCAGCGTTTCACCGGGGACGTATGGCGCAACCACGCGTGCTGCGTGGTGTTCATGCACGAGCATGACCTGAACAACCGCCCCGAGTGGTCGCAGAAGGTGGTGAACGCCATCGTCAAGGCCCAGCAATGGACCCGTGAGCACCGCGCCGAGGCCGCTGCATTGCTCTCCAAGGCCGGTCCGAACAAGTACACCCCGCACGAGCCCGCGGTGCTGACCAAGGTACTGGCGCCTGCTGCCGAGGACCGTGCAGGCTACCTGGCCAGCGGTGCGATCCAGCACTTGCAGTGGGATGAAAAGCGTATCGACTTCCAACCTTACCCGTTCCCCAGCTACACCGAGGAACTGGTCAGGCGTCTGAAGAACACCCTGATCGAAGGCGACAACGCCTTCCTGGCGGCGCTCGATCCTGCGCAGACCGCCCGCGATCTGGTGGACGACCGCTTCGTGCGTAACGCAATCGCCGCAGTCGGCGGCCCCTCGGTGTTCGGCATCGCCGACAGCTTCGAGCGCAGCGAGGAGTTCACAGGCTGATGCGCAAGCATGTCGTACACAGTGCCCTGGGCTTGGCCGGGCTGGCGGCGCTGGTGCTGTCCTGGTGGGCCGGGGTGCAGCTGTTCGGCGAGGCCGATGGCTTGTCGGCGCGTTTCTCGCCCCAGGCGACCCTGGCCAGCCTGATCGAGTTGCTGGGCCATGGCGAGGTCTACGGGCATGTCTGGGTGAGCCTGAAGCGCATCCTGGTGGGCTTGTTGCTGGCGCTGCTGATCGGTGTGCCACTGGGCTTGCTGGTGGGCAGCTACCGGCACCTGGAGGCGGCGACCACGCCGGCATTCCAGTTCCTGCGGATGATTTCGCCGCTGTCGTGGATGCCAGTGGTGGTGATGCTGATGGGGGTGGGCGACCAGCCGATCTATTTTCTGCTGGCCTTCGCTGCGCTGTGGCCGATCCTGCTGAATACCGCTGCCGGTGTGCGCCAGCTCGACCCGCGCTGGTTGCAGCTGTCGCGCAGCCTCAGCGCCACTCGTTGGGAGACGCTGTGCAAGGTGATCCTCCCCGGGGTGATCGGCCATGTGCTGACCGGTGTGCGCCTGGCCATCGGTATCCTGTGGATCGTGCTGGTGCCGTGCGAAATGCTCGGGGTCAGCGCGGGGCTGGGTTACTTCATCCTCGATACGCGCGACCGGCTGGCCTATTCGGAGCTGATGGCCATGGTACTGCTGATCGGCGTGCTGGGGTTCATGCTCGATGCCATGGCGCGTGGTTTGCACCGGCGGTGGGTGCATGCCTGAATGGCACCGCTAAGCCCGTTCCAGCAGGCGACACCTAACCTGCAGGAGCGGGCTTGCCCGCGAACACCGGCACCGCCGGTGCCATCTTCAGCGGTCACAGGTCAGTGCACGGTCTTGCGTGTCTTCACACAGGCCCGCGCCGCCAGCGCCAACTCATCCAGGCGCTCATCACGCTGGCGCTCGGCCTCGATCATCGCGTCCTCGCCATGCTGCTTGAGCAGGTAGGCATGAATCTGCCGTACTTCCACGGTCTGGTAGATCGGTGTGATGTCCAGACGGCCGATCAACGCGCCGCTGGCCTGGCCTGTACTGCTCATCAGCACCTGCGGCCCATTGGCCGACACCGCTTGCAGGCCCATGGCCTCGAACCACGGCACCTGACTGGCGAAAGTACTCAGTTCGAGGCAAGCGAAACGCCCGCGCAGGTCGTTGATCAGGGCGCGGGCGATGCCTTGGCGGCGGTGCGCTGCCGACACCGCCAGAAACGCCAGGGCGCAGGCCTGTGGGTCGTCCTGGGCGGGCAGGGCAAGGGCGAAGCCAAGGAGTTGGTCCGGGGCGTCGCCGTCCAGGGCCAGCAGCACTTGCACGGCAAGGCCACGGGTGCCGTCCAGCGCTTGCAGGTACTGATGCACTTCCAGGCCGACACCGTATTGGTACAGCGGATACAACGGGTTGCCCGGGGTGATGGCGACACTGCTGAGCTCGCCCACGTGGTCGATCACCAACTGGCGGATCTGGTTCTGGAAGGATTCAGGTAGCGCGCCGTCAGGGCGGCTGAGGATGAACATCGGTAATCGGGCTCCGGCGACGGTCTCACCCCGCGCCGGTTGGCGCGGGGTGGACAGTCTAACCGCTCGAGCCTTCGAGGGTCAGTCCCAGGTGCCGGCGGTACCACCACCATCCACCGGCAGCACCACGCCGCTGACGAAACCGGCATCGCTCAGGTACAGCACGGCGTCCACCACATCCTGCGGCTTGCCGGTACGGCCGCTCGGTGACAACCCGCCCAAGCCCTCGACGTTGCCGCTGTGCAGCGGGGTGTCGATGATGCCCGGGGCCACGGCATTGACCTGCACGCCGCTGCCCGCCAGTTCCAGTGCCAGACCCCTGACCGCCTGGTTCAGCCCTCCCTTGACCAGGATCGGCAGCAGCGCAGGCACGCGGGTAGTGGGTTGCATGGCCACCGAGGCGGTAATGGCGATGATCTGTCCATGACCCTGGGCGGTCATGACGCGCGCTGCGGCCTGGGATGGGTAGAAGAAGCCCTTGAGGTTGGTGCCGACCAGGGCATCGACATCCTCTTCGCGATACTCGGTGAAAGGTTTGGGAATGAAAATACCGGCGTTGTTGACCAGGATATCCAGCCCACCGAACTGCTGCTGCGCGGTGTCGACCAAGCGCTGCGCGGTGCTGGCCAGGGCGATGTCGCCGGCCACGCCGACGAAGCGTTCGGGGTTGCCCAGGCGGCTGGCCGCTTCATCGAGGCGGGCCTGGCTACGGGCGTTGCCGACGACATTGTCGCCGCGCTGGAGGAAGGCCTGGGCCAGGGCGAAGCCCAGGCCGCTGGATGCGCCGGTGATGATGACGGTTTTGGCGTTGCTCATGATACTGATCTCCAATGAGGCGAGCGGGTTGCTCGATGGAGATGACTTTAAGTCTTGCTCTGGGGTTGAAAAATGGCGCGTACGGCATTTCAATCGATACATCGTGTAATTTAAGGTCTACACCCATGACCCGCCACTTCGATGACTTGCAACTGGGCAGCCTGGAGCTGTTCTGCCTGGCGGCCGAAACCGGCAGTTTCACTGCGGCCGCCACTGAAGCCGGTGTCACGCCTGCGGCGGTGAGCCGCTCTGTGGCGCGTTTGGAGGAGCGCCTGGGCGTGCGCCTGTTCGTGCGCACCACCCGGCAGATGCGCCTGACCCAGGTCGGCCAGGCCTATTACCAGCAATGCCGCCAGGCCCTGGGGCAACTGGTCGAGGCCGAGCGCCAGGTGGCGGGTGGGCAACTGGCGCCCAGCGGACAGCTACGCATCAGTGCGCCCACGCCCTATGCGCATTTCCGCCTGCTGCCGTTGTTGCCGCGCTTCCAGCAGCGTTACCCGCAGGTGCAGGTGGATGTGCACGTCAGCAACCGTAACGTCGACTTCGCCGAGGAAAACTTCGACCTGGCCATCCGCGGGCGCGAGCCGGCGGATTCGCGCCTGGTCGCCCGGCGCCTGGAGGACGCCGAGCTGGTTGTGGTCGCTACGCCGGGTTACCTGGCCAGGGCGGGCATTCCAAACACCTTGGAAGACTTGCGCGAACATGACTGCATCCAGTTCCAGATGCACAGCAGCGGTCGCCGCCCTCCCTGGAGTTTCAACAAGGGCGGTAAGAGAGTCGAGATCGATACCACCGGCAACTGGACCTGCCAGGGGGACTTTCTCGCCACCGCCGCGCTGGCCCGGCACGGCGCGGGCCTGATGCAGGCCTACCGCTTCACCGTGCAGGACGCCCTGGCCAGTGGTGAACTGGTGGAAGTGCTGAGCGAGTTCGGCGGCACCTCGCGCCCCTTCGTGCTGATCTACCCGTATGCGCGTCATATGCCGTTGAGGGTGCGGGTCTTCATCGATTTCCTGGCGGCGCAGTGCACGTTGCCTGCGAACTGATGCAGCGGTGCAGGGGGCTGCGAACCGGCACTGCAACGCCTCGCAGGTCTTGGATGTTCGGTGCAGTACTCCGCACGTTTATCCAATTACGAGTCTCTTGGACACGACTATGCTGATCGTGGCGTCCAGCCGTATCTAGAAAGTCGAGCCTATCCCTGTTCCAGGAGAACACCCCATGAAATCGCTGACACTGCTTCTCGCTGCTTCGGTGCTGAGCCTCAGCACCCATGTCCTGGCCGACCCGGCCACCAACTGCGATGCCAAGATCAAGGAGCTCGAAGGCTTCATAAAGGCCGACGGCCCAGGCATGGCCGGTGGTATGGTCGAAGACTTCAAGAACCTGTTGGCCCAGGCCAAGGAAGCCCAGGCCGCTGGCGACATGACCAAATGCCAAGCCTCGGCCGACCGCGCCAAGACCATCTACAACAAGGCCCGTTCGCACTGACCGCTGTGCGCTGTAGTCGGGGGAGCCGCCGCGCGGCTCCCTGATGTATCCTCCGGGTTTTCTCACTATTTCCCAGAGAACCCACCATGACCTTGGCCAGTCTCGTACTCGATGAGCTGCTCACCGGCGTTGCCCGTCCCTTTACTCGGCCCGGGTCGCACAGCGCCATCCACAAGCAGCCGCGCCAGGGCCCACGCAAGGTCACCACGCTGGGTATCGAGGGCGACGAGCAGGGCGACCTGCGGGTCCATGGCGGCATCGAGAAAGCCATCCACCACTACCCACGCGAACACTACGCTGCCTGGGCCGAAGAGCTGGGCGAGCATCCTTTGCTGGCGCAGCCGGGCGCCTTTGGCGAGAACTTCAGCAGCACCGGTTGGCACGAGGCAGATGTCTGCCTGGGTGACCGTATTCGCGTGGGCAGCGCCTTGCTGGAGGTGTCCCAGGGGCGCCTGCCGTGCTGGAAACTCAACGACCGCTTCGCGGTGGCGCAGATGTCTCTACGGGTGCAGCACAGTGGACGCACCGGCTGGTACTACCGGGTGCTGGAGGAGGGCCTGGTGCAGGCAGGCGAGCGCCTGGAACTGGTCGAGCGGCCGTTCGGCGAGTGGTCGGTGGCGCGGCTGTCGGCGGTGTTGTTCGACAAGCGCCTGGAACCTGAACTGCTGCGCGAATGCCTGGCGCTGCCCTTGGTGCCGTCCTGGCGCAAGACCTTGCAGCGGCGCCTCGATCAACGAGAGCTTGAAGACTGGACGCCACGCCTGGAAGGGCGCAGCAACGCTTGAACACGGAACAAGGAACGACCTATGCCTTACGAGTTGGACAACCGCCTGGTGATTGGCGTGGCGTCGAGCGCGGTGTTCGACCTGAGCAAGTCGCACGCCGTCTTCGCAAAGAAGGGTGAAGCGCAGTACCGCAAGTACCAGCGCCGCAACCTGAACAGCCCGTTGGAGAAAGGCATCGCCTTTCCCTTCATCAAGCGCTTGCTGGCACTCAATGACCTGAGCCCCGACCCGGATGATCCCCTGGTAGAGGTAGTGCTGCTGTCGCAGAACGACCCGGACACGGGCCTGCGCGTGATGAAGACCATCGAGCACTACAAGCTGGACATGACCCGCGCGATCTTCATGCAGGGTCGATCCCCTTATGAGTACATACCGGCGTTGAACATCGCGCTGTTCCTGTCTGCCGAAAAGACCCATGTGGAGGCTGCGATCAAGGCCGGCTACCCGGCAGGAACGGTGCTGGATTCGAAATTCGATGACGATGAAAGCGACGACAGCCTGCGTATCGCCTTCGACTTCGACGGCGTGCTGGCCAACGATGAGTCCGAGGCGGTCATGCAGTCGTCGGGGCTTGGCAGCTTTCATGCCCATGAAGTGTTGAACGTGGCGCAGCCGCACAACCCTGGGCCGCTCAAGGAATTCTTCGTGCGTATTGCGAGGATCCAGGCGGTCGAGGAGCAGCACAAGCTGACGCACCCCGACTATTCGAACCGCCTGCGGGTGTCGATCGTGACTGCACGCAACGCACCGTCCCACGAACGCGCGCTCAACACCCTCAAGAGTTGGGGGGTGATGGCGAACGATGCGTTTTTCCTCGGCGGCATTGAAAAACGGCGGGTCTTGCAGGTGCTCAAACCGCACATCTTCTTTGAGGACCACCCCGCGCACTTGAAGGGCTCACGCACCGTGGTGCCCTCCGTGCACATCCCGTTCGGCGTCACCAACCAGGCGAAATAGCCTCAGAACCAGCGGTCGTTGCGCTTACGCCCGCGGCTGAGCATCGGCAGGATCAAGCCGGCCAGCAGGCCGGCGCCAGCAATGCTGCCGCCATACACCATGTAGCGCATCATCACTTGCTTGTTCTCGTCACCCAGGCGTGCCTGGGTATCGCGCAGGTTCGACTGGGCTTGTTCGAGTTGTTCGTTGAGGCTGTTGTTGCGGGTTTGCAGCTCGTCGATCAGCGCCTTGCGCGAGTCGAGTGTTTCCTGCATGCCTTGCACGCGAGTCTTCCAGCCGTCATCGATGGTCTTGAGCTGGGCGGACAGCTCGCTGACCTGGGCGTCGAGCTGCGGCAGGCGTTCGGCCTGGCCGGGCACCGCTTGCAGGTCGCTGGTGAGGATCCACACCAAATCACCGCTTTGTCCACGTACCTGGCTGTAGTTGCCTTGGCTGGTGACCAGGGTGACCTGTTGCCCGGACTTGAGCGAGCCGACGATCCGGTGGCCATCGGTGGGACCGCTGCGCACATAGGTGCTCAGGCCATCGCTGACCCAGCGGGCGTCGCTGGCGGGTTCTTCGGCATGGGCCAGGGAGGCGGTGGCGAGCAGGGCGGCGAACAGGGCTGGAAGGCGCAAATCAGGCATGGTTGTCTTCGCTGAATCAGGACAATTGAAGGCCCGATGACTGGGCCGGCGAACCGGTCGGTGGTTTGACCGTCAGCGAAAGACCGTATTTTTGTCGGCTGGTTCACCGATTGGGGTGGGAATTGTCTGCAAGATATTGCGGATGTACAGCAAATGACGAGCTTATGGTGCCCCTGTGGCAGCGGGTTTACCCGCGAACATCGGCAGAGCCGGTGCCATCCACCACGGTGCCTGCTTCGCGGGTAAACCCGCACTCACAGGGACCGTGGCGAAGGTCACGGGGTACATGGATCTGTAACAATCCGGGCAAAAACTCAGCTCACGACCTGGTAGCAAGGCACGTAAGCCGCGCCCCCGGGAAGTTTCATCCGGTGCTGGTCGACGAAGGCCTGCAGCAACCGGCCCAGTGGGTCGAGAATCGCACTGTCGCCGCGAATCTGGTACGGACCGTGTTCCTCGATCAGGCGAATGCCCTTGTCCTTGACGTTCCCCGCGACGATGCCGGAGAACGCCCGGCGCAGGTTGGCTGCCAGCTCATGAGGCGGCAGGCTCTGGCGCAGGGCCAGGTTGGCCATGTTCTCGTGGGTGGGATCGAACGGGCGCTGGAAGCTTTCTTCGATCTTCAGCAGCCAGTTGAAGTGGAAGGCATCGTTGCGCTCGCGACGGAACTGCTTGACCGCCTTGAGCCCCTCGACCATCTGCCGGGACACCTCGGCCGGGTCGTCGATGATGATCTGGTAATGACGATGCGCCGCTTCGCCCAGGGTGGCGCCGACGAAGGCGTGCAGTTGTTGCAGGTACGGCTCGGCGCTGCGTGGGCCAGTGAGGATGACCGGGAAGGGCAGGCCCTGGTTGTCCGGGTGCATCAGGATGCCCAACAGGTACAGGAACTCTTCGGCCGTACCGGCGCCGCCGGGGAAGATGATGATGCCGTGGCCGACGCGGACGAAGGCTTCCAGGCGTTTTTCGATGTCCGGCAAAATCACCAGCTCGTTGACGATCGGGTTCGGCGCCTCAGCGGCGATGATGCCCGGCTCGGTCAGGCCCAGGTAGCGGCTGCCGTGCATGCGCTGCTTGGCGTGGGCGATGGTTGCGCCCTTCATCGGGCCCTTCATCACGCCCGGGCCGCACCCGGTGCAGACGTCCAGCTTGCGCAGGCCCAGCTCGTGGCCGACCTTTTTGGTGTACTGGTACTCCTCGCTGCTGATCGAGTGGCCACCCCAGCACACCACCATCTTAGGCTCGACACCCGGGCGCAGGGTGCGGGCATTGCGCAGCAGGTGGAAGACATAGTCGGTGATCCCCTGGGAGCTTTCCAGGTCGATGCGCTGGCTGGCCAGCTCGCTTTCGGTGTAGACGATGTCGCGCAGTGCGCTGAACAGCATTTCCCGGGTGCTGGCGATCATTTCGCCGTCGACGAAGGCGTCGGCCGGGGCATTGAGCAGTTCCAGGCGTACGCCGCGGTCTTGCTGGTGGATGCGGACTTCGAAGTCGCGGTAGGCCTCGAGGATGGTCTTGGCGTTGTCGACATGGGCGCCGGTGTTGAGGATGGCCAGGGCGCATTGGCGGAACAGGTTGTACAGGCTGCCGGTGCCGACTTCGCTCAGTTGTTGCACTTCGCGCTGCGAGAGGGTTTCAAGGCTGCCTTTGGGGCTGACGGATGCGTTGATGACATTGCGTTGGAGCATCTAAGTCTTTCCTGTGCGGGTAAAACATCCTTCTTTGACAACACCATACCGGCAAATGCGCGCGGCAACGAGAGCCGGGTGGAAATTCCACTGTTGGATTGATCCCGGCGAATCATATCGGCCCCTTCGCGGGCAAGCCCGCTCCTACAGGTATCGCGCTGATCTCAAGAGCGGTGCAGGGCGGACTTGGCCGCGAAGGGGCCAGGAATACCGCCTCAGCTACACGGCGTCGAGGTTGCGGCCTTGCAGGAGCGGGAATTCGCTACCGACTTCAGCTACCGCCACCGCCCGACCCGCCGCTGCCTCCACCCGAGCCGCCCGTGCCACTGCCACCGGCTCCGCTGCCGCCCATGCCGCCGCTACCCGAGCCGCTTCCGCTTCCGCTGCCAGTGCCAGTGCCAGTGCCGGAGCCTGTCCCTGAGCCGTCCCCGCCGGTGCCGTTGGTGCCATTGCCGCGGGTGCCGCTATCGCCGGTACCCATGCCATCGCCCGGCGCACCGGAACCGGTGGCGCCGCCGTTGCCTTGGTGGGTGCCGGTGTCCGGCATCTGCGGGGTCGGCGAGCGGCCGTCGTTCATGTCGGTCGCCGCGAGGGCGACGGGTGCACTGGCGCCCAGGCACAGGGCAAGTAGCCATGCGTGTGTGCTTTTGCATTTCATGATGCATCTCCTGATTTCGATGACTTACCTGCGTTCGGTCGTCATCGCGTACAGGAGGTGCCCGAGGTTCGACCGGTGGTCACAAATACCGCTGGAAGAAATCCAGTGACGCCAGGTTCTTGTGCTTGGCCTCGAACATGATGTCGAAACGTTCGACGAATTGCAGGGCGTAGCGGTTGGTCCAGTCGTTCCACATGCGGTCGCTGTGCAGGTAGAGGTCGCGTTTGTTGACCTTTTCCAGCAGCGCCTGGATGGTCAGTTTTTCCTCGGCGTTGAAGCCCAGCTCCTGCAGCCGCTCCGGGGGCTGCGAGTAGTGCATGACCGGGCGCACGCCGCGCCAGCTGTCGATGATGCGTTGCACCCGCGGGTCGTGCGGGGCGATGTAGTCGTTCTCGTGGATCCAGCAGTGGTGGATGTCCAGCACCACCGGTGCCAGGTCGGCCAATGCCAGGCAGTCGTCCACGCCGTAGGTTTTCTCGTCGTTCTCGAAGGTGATGACGTTGCGCGCCACCGCCGAGAGCCTTGGCCATACCGCGCGCACGCCTGCTGCGCCCAAGCGTCCGGCGATGTGGATGTTGCACTTGAAGTCCTGGAAGTGCTGGCCGTAGCCCATCATGCGGATCATGTCGGCGTGGTACTCGAACTCAGCGAGGCTGTTCTCCACCACCTCGGGGCGGTCCGAGCCTAGCACGCAGTACTGGCCGGGGTGGAACGACAGGCGGATGTCATGGTTGCGGGCAAAGGTGCCGATAGCGTCGAAGCGGGTGTGAAGCAGGGCCTGGATATCCGGCGCCTGATAGAAGGCCGCGACGTCGGGGTGGCTGTAGAGCGGCAACAGGTCGCTGGAAAGACGCAGCATACGCAGGGTCTCGGGCTGTTCCGCCACGTAGGCCAACAGGCGCAGTTGCGCGGCCAGGTTGTGCTCGACCAGCTCCAACAGCTTGGCAGCCGCAGCGTCCTGGCTGGCGCTGCCGAGCCAGCGCAGCGTGGTGGTGCGGGGGTTGAAGGCCCGTTCGATGGTTTCCAGTGTCTTGATCGACAGGTCGCGGTGTGGGTGGCGGTACTGGCAGGCGAAACCGAGGCGGGGCATGGTGCAGGTCCTGAGGTGGTATGGGAATTGGACAAGGCGGTACGCCAAACGATCGCCTCGTCCGAGCTGTTACTCGCCCTGCGGCGTTGGCGCTGTGGCAAGGGTCGCCAGTTCATCTTCCACTTGCTGCATGCGCTCCTCGGCCAGGGCCTGCACCTCGGGGTTGCGCGCGCTTTCGCGCATCAGCCCGGTGAGCTTCTCGCTGAGCTGCTTGCCTGCCTCGCTCTGCCCCAGCTGGCGCGCTTTTTGCGGGTCTTGGGTGGCGGCGACGATGGTATCGAACTCGGCGTCGCTGAAGTTCTTTTCACTGTATAGCTTGAACAGGTCCTTGCGCTGGTCGTCGACGGTCAGGTGCTTGCGCAGCACGTCTTTGATCTGCTCTTCGCTCAGTTGCGGATGAGTCATCGCCAGCAGTGAGGCCATGCGCCCGATGTTGTGATCGTAGGCTTCCTGCAAGGGCAGGTTGGCGAGGATCTTCTCCTCACGGGTGGGTTTCTGGTCGCAGGCGGCGAGGGTGGCGAGCAGCAATAGCGGCAGCAGCAGGGCGGACAGGCGAGGCATGGGGTAGGGAGCCTTGGGTGGGACGGGAGAGTAGCGATTCTACTTTAGCTGGGGGTCCAGGTGTTGCGGGCTCGGGCGTACCACGCGGTTTACGGAAGCGGCGCTGGAGAGGCGGAGGGCGTGTTGCGGCTGGCTGCCGAAGGAGGCTGTGCTGCTGGGCCTAGAGCGGTTTGCGCAGGCGTACCCAGATGATCGCCGGCAGGGCCATCAGCAGCCATTTCAGGTACTGGTTCACGCCGTAGCGTTCGCAGGCTACGCCGATCAAGGTGCAGGCCAGCACCACGGCGACGAATTGGATCATTCTGTTCATGGCGACAGGTATTCCGCAGACGAAGGGGCGCGATGGTAATCGAATTGTCCGGCTTTCGCCGAGCGCTTCTTTTACCAAGTGTTAGGAAGGTTCCTACCTGCACCTCAGGCAAGGGTGCATTGCGTTCATTTTCAGCCCCGCTGGCTTTGCTTACCGTAGTGGCCTACCCCCACAACGGACGTGATCCGAAGGAGCAAGCCGATGCCTGACCTGGCGCTTTACAAAGTAAAACTACTGGATGAATTCGAAGCCCGCGACGACCAGTGGACCTTCGCCCAGTTCGACCGTCGCCTTGGCGAGGTGAAGCCGACGGCCAACTACCAGGATGCCAAGGGCATCCTCAATGCGGCGCACAGGGCCGGTAACTGGCCGAACACCGTCAAACGCTACCTGCTGACCAACTTCGCTGCGTTCGGCAACGTCAGTGGCGAGCTGCAAGTTGCATTCGAGCAGGTGTTGCAGACCCTTACGCCGCAAGAGCGCCAGCACTGGAAGGTGGGTCAGTAGCGTCTAGAAGTACTTCAGCCAGGCAATATCACGCCGCTGCGCCTTGAACCGGGCGAAGCGGCGCACCGGCAGGTACAGCGCCAGCGCCAGCAGGGCGGCCACCAACCACATCGCTGCGACGCTATCAAAGCCGAAATACGCCCCCTGGTTGCGCCCGAACACCTCCAGCCCCGCCAGGTAGAGCGCCTTGAGCACATACAGGTGCAGCAGGTAGAAGAACATGGGCGCAGCGCCGAACACCGCCAGTACCTCGATCCAGCGTGCCGGACCGGCGCGTTCGAAGGCCCAGAGCAGAAGCAGCCCCGCACCCAGTGTCAGCAGCAGGAAAGCCAGCGAAGGTGGGTACTTGGTGATGTTGAAGACGCTCATCAAGGTTTGCGTCAGGGTCGGGTAGGCGTGCCAGGGTGCTTCGCCGTAGTGGTTGAGCTGGCGCAGCACGATGAAGCCAAGCAGGGCGAGGCTGGCGGCCAGCAGCAACTGTGTCTGGCGACGTTGTGCCTGGTGGGTGCGATCGAACCAGGGGCCAAGGCCGTAGCCCAGGGCGATCACGCCGATCCAAGGCAGCACCGGGTAGGAGGTGCGCAGGCGCAGCGACGGCGAGACTTCCAGCCAGCCGCGGTCGTGCAGGATCGCCCAGGGAACATGCAGGGCCGAACCCTGCGCGAAGTGCAGCCCGTCGAGCAAATTGTGCCCGCCGATGATCGCAAGACCCAGGCCGATCAATACCGGGCGCGGCAGCCAGACCAAGGCCGAGAGGGCAATCATGCTCAAGCCGATGGCCCAGATCACTTGCAGGTAGATGACCGAAGGCGGCAACTGGAAGGTCCAGGCCAGGTTGACCAGGGTGAATTCCAGCACCACCAGGAACAGGCCCCGCTTGAACAGAAAGGCCGACACATCGCGCAGGCCCTGGTGCTTTTCGCCATACAGCCAGGCCGACAAGCCGGTCAGCAGGATGAACACCGGCGCGCACAGGTGCGCCAGGGTGCGGCTCAGGAACAAGGCGGGTTCGGTGACCGTAACATCCATTGGGTCGCCGACCTGGCGGTGCAGCAGGAAGGTTTCGCGGACATGGTCCAGCAGCATGAACAGGATGACCAGGCCACGCAGGGCATCGATGCTATGGAGGCGCAGGGGAGGTGTTTGCATGGGAACGGCGACTGAGAATGAAAGGTGCGCAATGTTATCTTGTATCTCTTGCGATGCACAAAAAAGAACCGCATGCCATTTTCGACTAACTGCTCGGCGTAGCCTGCGTTGAACGAGCCGGTGGCGCTCTGCTGATAGGGCAGGGGCTGGTGTCCTGCACAGCCAGGTTGTCGTGGTCGTGGCCGACCTAGGCCAGCGGCGGCGGGTTCTCGCCAACGATCGGCGCACTGCCGACCACTACCACGGGCTCCACGTCGCTGCCACCTGTGGCGCAGGTTTCGCTTAGCGCAGACGATCGGGACTGTTGAAATTGCTCAGCCGTTCGTCGTCTGCGGCGCAAGCCAAGGCTTGGACGGGTTCCAGCAGCAGTGCCTTCTGCAAACTTCGCTCACCGGCCTGCCAGGCCTGCTCCAGTAGCGGCAGCAGGCGCCTGGGCAGCACGCAGAACATCGGCTGCCAGAAGCCGTCCTGGCGCACCATCGCCGCGCTGTCGCCATTGACGGCGAGGTGCAGCAGGTCTTCGATCAGCGCCCGGTCCACCCGTGGGGCATCGCAGGCCAGTACCACCAGCCAGTCGTGGCGCGCCACGGCAAGCCCGGCAATGACTCCGGCCAGCGGGCCAGGGAAGTCGGCCTCGGCGTCGCTCACCAGTTGGTCGGCATAGACGCCATAGGCTTCGTGGTTGCGGTTGCAGGAAATCACCAAGTCGTCGGTCAGGGGCCGTACCACCCTCTGCACATGGGACACTAGCGGCTCGCCCTGCCAAGGCACCAGCCCTTTGTCGCGTCCGCCCATGCGCTGGCCGCGGCCACCGGCGAGAACAAGAACGGAGCGAGGGGGGAGGCTGGTCTGCATGTGAAAGGGTCCGGGAGGTCAAGGGCTGGAACCCTCCCATTTTCAGCGGGAGGTTGTCCAGTCGGCGGGTCTTTGGGCGGGTGTTAAGCTGTGTACGAGCTCTGTGAAAAAGTGTAATGGCCCTGTCAGGGGGCAAGTAGGAATATATATTCTGCCTGCACCTTCCAGAGCTTCCATTTTTCCTATCATCACAGGCACCTATGCCCAACATTTTCCTGGTTGAAGACGACCGCGCACTGTCGGAGCTGATCGCCAGCTACCTGCATCGCAACGACTTTCACGTGCGGGTCATTCCCCGTGGCGACCAGGTGCTCGAGGAGTACCGTCGCCAACGCCCGGACCTGGTGATCCTCGACCTGATGCTGCCAGGCCTGGACGGCCTGCAAGTATGCCGCCTGTTGCGCCAGGAGTCGCGCAGCCTGCCGATCCTTATGCTGACCGCGCGCGACGATAGCCACGATCAGGTGCTGGGCCTGGAGATGGGCGCCGACGACTATGTCACCAAACCTTGCGAACCGCGGGTACTGCTGGCGAGGATACGCACACTTCTGCGTCGCAGCAGCGTGCACGAGCCACACATGGACAGTAATCTGGTCCTGATCGGCGGGCTGTGCATCGACCTGGCCGAACGCAACGTTACCTGGCGTGGCGCCCAGGTGGAGCTGTCGTGTGGCGAGTACAACCTGCTGGTGGTGCTGGCACGCAACGCCGGCGAGGTGCTCAGTCGTGATCGCATCCTGCAGCAATTGCGTGGCATCGAGTTCAACGGCACCGACCGCTCGGTGGATGTGGCCATCTCCAAGCTGCGACGCAAGTTCGACGACAGTGCTGGCGAGGCCCGCAAGATCAAGACCGTTTGGGGTAAGGGCTACCTGTTCAGCCGCGTCGAGTGGGAGTACTGACGCCCCATGCTGAAGATCCTGGTGCGCCTGTACCTGGTGATCATCACCGCCTACGCCGGTGCCTTGCTGCTGATTCCCAGCGCCATCGTCGGTGCGTTCCAGGAGCGCTTCATCGCCTACAACCTCGACCAGACCAAAGGCGTGAAGACGTTGATCGTGCGCCAGTTCCAGCAGGCCCCGCGCGGGGATTGGCCGCTGGTGGAGCAGGAGTTGAAAGCGGCGTTCGCGCCGATCGAGCTGCAGTTGCAGCGCATGGACAATGCCGACCTGCGGCCCGATGAACGCTCCCGCCTGGTGCATGGCCTGCACGTGGTGCGGATCGCCGAGTGGGGCTACTACCAGACGGTGCTGGCACCATTGGGCGACGGCTGGCTGGTCAGGTTGCATGCACCTCCCGACCCGCTGGACATCAATGTGCTGTCGTGGGGCGTGACCGTGCTGATCGGCGCGGCGCTGCTCGGTTGCCTGCTGCTGTGGGTGTGGCCGCACTGGCGTGACCTGGAACGGCTCAAGGAAACCGCCCATCGCCTGGGCCGGGGGGAAATGTCGCAGCGCACGCATATTTCGCCACGCTCGAACATCGGCGAGCTGGCGGGCGTGTTCGACACCATGGCGGGCGATCTGGAGCGTCACGTGAACCAGCAGCGCGAGCTGCTCAATGCGGTGTCCCACGAGTTGCGCACGCCGTTGACCCGCCTGGACTTCGGTCTGGTGCTGCTGTTCGACGAAGTGCCGGTGGCCAGCCGCAAGCGCTTGCTGGAGCTGGTCGGCCACGTACGCGAGCTGGATGAGCTGGTGCTCGAATTGCTCTCCTACAGCCGGCTGGATAACGCCGACCAGGCCCGCGAGCGGGTCGAGGTCTCTCTGCTGGAGCTGGTCGACAGCGTGCTCGGTGCGTTTGCCGAGGAGCTCGACAGCCGGGGCATCCAGTGGGAGGTGCGCGCAGACAAGACCCTGCCGCGCTTCGTCCTTGACCCGCGCCTGACTGCGCGCGCGGTGCAGAACCTGGTGCGCAATGCCATGCGTTATTGCGACCGGCGCCTGCTGTTGTGGCTGAGGTTGGAGGCCGATGGCGACTGCCTGCTGACGGTGGAGGATGACGGTATTGGCATTCCCTCCGATGAGCGCGAACGTATCTTCCAGCCGTTCTACCGGCTGGACCGCAGCCGTGACCGCAGCACCGGCGGCTTTGGCCTGGGCTTGGCGATCAGCCGTCGCGCGATCGAGGGGCAGGGCGGCACCTTGACCGTCAGGCAGTCGCCGCTGGGCGGCGCACAGTTCAGGATTCGCCTGCCAGCGGGGTAGAGGGCGTCGGCCTCAAGAGCTGCGCATAACCCTGCAGGAGCGGGTTTGCTGGCGAAGAACGCACCGTGGTGGATGGCCAGCGCCTGGCCCTGGTTCGCGGGCAAGGCCGCTCTCACAGGTATAGCGCCGCTCCGTACAGCGCAGACCAACCGGGCTCAGTCGCCCATCCCCTCGGCCCACAGCACGAAGCGGTCCTTGCCCTGGTGCTTGGCGGCATACAGCGCCTCGTCGGCATGCATCAGCGCCAGGCTCAGGCTATCGCCGCTGGCCACCTTGGCCAGTCCGATGCTGATGGTCACGGGGTGTGGTCCCAGGTCGTTGCGCACCCTTTGGCACAGGGCATCTACCTGCTGCTCGGCGGCTGCCTGGTCGAGCCCATCGAAGAAGATCGCGAATTCCTCGCCGCCAAGGCGGGCGTACTCATGGCCGGCAACCGACGCCTTGATATGCCCGGCCACGCGCTTGAGCACCTCGTCGCCGATGTCATGTCCGAAGCTGTCGTTGACCTTCTTGAAATTGTCGATATCGATCATCGCCAGGTATTGCCCGGCTGCTGCAGGGTGCAACCGGCGTTCGGCCTTGGCCATGAACGAGCGGCGGTTGGGGATCTCGGTGAGTGCGTCGACGTAGGCTTGTTCCAGCAGCACCTTGGACAAGTAGTAGTTGTGCAGCTTGGCCAGGCGCATGCGCAGGTAGCTGTAGATCACCAGGCCACTGAGGAACAGGGCGTAGCTCAGCAGCATCGCGCCTTCGAGGTCCAGGGCATCGATGCGGGTATGCAGGAAAGGGTTGAGCGTCACCCAAGTGATGGTCATGGCGCAGAAGAACGACCAGCGCCGCACGGGCAGCACCGACACGCAATACAGCACGCTGGACACCCCCAGCAGCAGCCAGACCGGGCGCAGTTCGATGGGGATGCCGTCGATCAACAGGCGCATCCCTAAGGTGATGACGGCGATGAACAACAGGTTGAGCACATCGAAATGATGGCTGCGGCGGGTGAAGGCCAGCACCACGGTGAGGATGCACAGCGCTGCGACGAACAGGCCCGACAGCCAAGTGAAGCCTTGGCCGCCGAGGTAGCTGATGATGAGGTCGAAGACCAGCCAGATGAAGATGCTGACGCAGAAGATCAACAGGCAGAACGGGCGCATCGCCTCGAATTCGTGCTGGCGGAATTCGGCGCGCAGGGCTGCGGGGGCGACCTGCGTGCGGATATGCTCTTCGAGGGTCTTGTACATGGGAAGGCCCGTTGATGATCGTCTGTCAGTGCCCGCGAAGAGGCCAGTCTAGGCAACTCAACTGCGTGGCAGTACACCTCGCGCCCAGGGCCGATAACGCAGGTCGAACACCGCCTCGGCATGGCACCCGGCCCCTGTGATCGGTTCGGCAGGCTCTGCACGGAACGGTTGGCCCTCGCCGCTGACCTGGCGAAACGCCTCGCGTACGATACCTACCCGACAGGGCAAGGCGCTTTCATAACCCTGGCGCACCACAGCGGGCAAGCGTCCGGTACCGGCACCATCCTGCCACCACACCTCCAGCCCCAGGCCGGCCAATTGGTCCAACCAGTGTGCATTGACTCGGGGCGCCAGTTGCCCGGCACTGAAGGCACTGATATGCAAGGGCTTGTCGAGGCGGCGGTTGAAGGCTTGCAAGTGGCTGTACAGGGCACTGCGGCGCTCGGCTTCGCGCAAATGCACATCGTCCAGCTCCATGGGCAGGTACCAACCGGCCACTTCCAGGTTCCAGTCCGCACGCACTTGCTGGTACTGGCTCAGCGAGCGGCCCAGCTGGGCTTTCCAGTAGGCGCTGAGCCCCGCGCTGTCGAGCTCCTCCAGGCGCTGATAGTAGGCCGGGTCCATGTACAGCCCGAGCACCAGTTCCAGCCCTTGGGCGCGGGCCTGGCGCAGGCTTTCTGCCAGCCAACCTCGCGCGCCGCCGAAGGTGCTGTCGCCATGGGCGCTCCACTGCACGATCAAGGTCTTGCCACCTTGCGCCACGGTGTCGCGCCACAGTTGCTGCCACTGCGCGGGGGTGATGCTCTCGTCGCGGTTCAGGGGTTGGTAGAACAGGCGCTGGTCGGCCGTCGCCGGCAGGCACAGGACAAGCAAGCAGATTGCCAGAAACGTGCGCATCAGAAGGTCATCTCCACACCCAGCAGCATGCCGTTGGCGCGCTCGTACAGGTTGCCACCGAGGCCCTGCTGGTACTCGGCGCGCACCTTGAGCGAGCCGCGATAGGCGTTGTAGCGGTCATCGTCGAACCACCATTGCCAGCGCAGGCCTACGCCGGTGCGCAGGTCTTGGCGCCAGTCGTTTTCCGGGTCTTGGCTGGCGAACTCGAGAAAGCCGTAGGGCATGAGGGTCTGCGGCGAGCCCACCGGCAGCTTCCAGGCATGACCTTGTTGGTAGCGTGACAGCCAGGCATGGTCGCCGGCGCGCGTCCACCAGGCGGCGTCGAGGTAAAGGAAGCGCTCGTTCCACTGGTCTTCGTCGATACGCCAGTCGTTGCGCCAGTCGCCCTGGTCGAGGACCGATGCAGTGGCGCGCAGCAGCAGGTCGTTGCGTGAACTTGCGTGGTTGCGCAGCTTGCTCCAGTTGTTGCTGACCTTGGCCGGGCTGGCCAGTTCGCCCAGGCGCATGCGTTTGTAGTGTTCGAGCTCGACCTGGCGTTGGTGGTACAGCTCGGTATAGAGGTTGAGGTTGGCCTGGCCGAAGGGCTTGAAGCGCAGGCCTACCCCGGTCCCCATGCTTTGCCCGTAGTTGCTGCGGCCCTCGGCGCCAAACAGCACCCGCCCGTACACCGACACGGTGCTGCCATTGCGGCTTGGCTCATCGCCCAGGGCATGGTCCCACATGGCCGTCTGCACGTTCTGCGACTGGGCGCGACGTGGGGCGTCGTCATCGAGCAAGCGATCGATGGTCGAGATGCCGGCTGGCGACCAGGTGCTGGCCAAGGTCACGGTGTCACGTCGAGACAGCGCCTCGTGGGCGCGGCGCTGGCGGTACATGCGCGCTTCCAGGCTGCCGTATTCGTCGTCGCCATCGACCACGTTGCGTTCCACGTCGATCACCCGGCGCAGTTCGCGACGTGCTGCAGCGCTGTTTTCGACTTCGTCGTAGCGCAGCGCCAGGGTTTCGCCCAGGCGGTAGTCCTCGGGGAAGTCGCGGGTGGCGCGCTGCAGGTAAGGGATGGACTGGCGGCGTACCTGCTTGTCGCGAGCACTGGCCAGGCGCATGCCGTAGTCGGCGCGATAACGTGGCTGGTCAGGGGCCAGGCGCACGGCCTCGGCCAGCCAGGCGGTGCTCTGGGCGTTGTCGCCGGCCTGCTGGGCAGTGGTGGCCGCGGCGTAGAAGTGCTCGGCTTGGGGGTTGTGCCTGAGCGCCTCGCGCTGAAGGGCCAAGGCTTGGGCGCTATCACCCTGGCGTTGGGCAATCGCAGCGCCCAAGGCCCAGTCGTCGGCGCTTTGCTTTTTGGCAGCTTGCCAGTATTGGCGGGCCGTACCGGCGTCACCCAGGGTGAGGGCACCGCGAGCGGCGGTCAGGCGGGCATTGTCGGTCCACTCGTCGCTGCGCAGGTTGCGCCAGATCGGTTGGGCCGAGGCGGAGTCGCCGGCGGCTTCCAGGGCATAGGCCAGGGGCAGTCGGCTGCTGCGATCGCCCAGGCGTTCGGCAGCCTGGTAATAAACCACGGCCTCGCCGGGCTGGTCGGGCATGGCGCAGCGGCCCAGGGCGCGGTATTGGCCGGCCTCGCTGGGGTTGGCGGGTACTGCCTGGCGCACGGCGGCGCACTGGCCAGCCTCGGCCAGGCGGCCGAGCAACAGGCCACGGGTCGGGGCGTCGACACCGGGGATCAGCCTCAGCATGCGTGGCGTGTCCAGCGGGCCGTCGTTTCTTGCATAGAGCGCACCCAGGCGTTGCAGCAGCGAGCGGCTCAGACGGCCCTGACGGCGGTCGTAGGCGTGTTCCAGCAACACTCGGGCACGCTCGGCCTGGCCCTCTTCGAGCAGCATGAACGTGGTCTGCTCCAGTGCTGCCAGGTCGCCGGTCTGACGGTAGCGGCGCTCCCATTGCGCAGCGGTGCGCGGCAGTGCGGCCTGCGGCGGGTCGCCGTACAAGCGCTGCTTGAGCACCGCGTAGGCGCGGGGGTTTTCCTGGGCCTGGCAGGCAGCGAACTGTTCGCGGGCCTGGGCCGGGTCGCGCTGCGACAGCCAGTCGACGATCTCCAGGCACGGGCGCTCCAGGGCGTTGCTCAGGCGCCGCACCAGGGCCACGTCGTCGCCGTTGCGTGCCAGCTCCCACAGTTGCTGGCGCTGCTGCGGGTTTTCCCGAAGCGCCTCGGGCAGGCTGCGCAACCAGCGCTCGGCCTGGCGCTGGCGGCCGACCGCGATGGCGCGGTTGGCCATGGCCAGGCGTGCGTCGTTGGCGGCCTCGGAGGAGGGGGCGCTGGGTAGCAATTTTTCCAGGCCCGGGTCGTCCAGCTGCTGCACATAGGCGTTGGCCAGGCGTGGCCATTGCTCGGCTGGCAGGGTGCCCTGGTCGGCCAAAGGTTGCAGTTGCGAAATGGCCTGGCCCCAGTCGCGCAGCCGCTCGGCAAAGATGGCACGGGTCACGCGCAGTACCAGGCCATCGTCCTGTGCTGGAAGGCTGCTGAGCCATTGCAGTGCGCGGTCCGGACCTTGGGATTTGGCCAGGCTCAGGCTATAGGCTTGCCACAGGCGTTGGCGGCGCTGCCCGGTGCTGGAGGCGATCCAGCTTTCGACCTGGTCGGCCGGCGGTGGGTCGCGTTCTATCCAGGCCAGGCGCAGCTCCAGCAGCGCGTCGGCCTGCGCCGGGGTTTCGCCCAGTTGCTCGGCGGTTGCCTGGGCCTCTTTGTAGCGCCCTTGCTTGGCCAGGGCTTCTGCCAGCAAAGTGCGGGCCTCGTCGTTGTTGGGCACGCGGTCGAGCACATGGCGGGTCAGGCGTTCTACCTCGGCCCAGTTGTTGTTCTTCGCCTCGCGGTAACTGCGCTCCATGAACGGGTAGCTGGTGAAACGCTGGAAGTCGCTCATGGGCTCGGCGGCCAGGGCCGGCAGCGTAGCCAGGTACAGCATCCCCGCGAGGGTCAGGGGAACGCGCGGCTTCATGCCACCTCCCGAATCAGGTCATAGGCGGCCTGCTGTTCGCTGGCCTGCTCGGCGAGGGCTTCTTGCAGTACCTCGTCGGTGATGATGCCGCGGGCGATGAGGTGCTCGCCCAGGGTCATGCGTTCGGGGTTGAAGTCGATCAGCGCCTGGTTGAACAGCGCTACCGGCACCATGCCTCGCACCTGCAACAGCGAACCGAGCATGACCTGGTGGTGGCTGACCTGCTCCAGCAGCTCGGCATCGTCCTGGTGGCGCTCCAGCACGCTGAGCATCTCCCGGGTTTCCGGTTTCTGCCAGGGGCTCGGGTAGTGATAGCTCAGTCCTAGTGCCACGCGGCCTTGGGGCGCCAGTCGGCATTTGACCGGGCGTTTGAGCTGGCGGCTTATCACGCCCAGCGAGACTTGGCTGACGGGCGTTTCACTGGCCAGTACCAGAGTCTTGCCGTCCTCTGCCACCGGCAGCACGCCATAGTGGGTCGCCAGACGACGCGGCAGCAGGGCGATCAGCGCAGGGTCGAGCTTGAACGGGTTGAGCGGTGCCCAGGGCAGGTCGAATTGTTCGGCCAGCGCCTCGGCCAGTTGCTCGCTGTTCAGCCAGCCGCGCAGCAACAGTTCGCGGCCCAGGCGTCGCCGCACCGGGCTGGTGATGGCTTCGTGCAGTTGCTGTTCGTTGATCAGCCCCTTGGCCAGCAGGCGCTGACCCAGCGGCGTGCGGGCAGGGGCTGCGATGGCGGGGAATTCATGGGTGGTCTTGTCCCAGGCAACGCGCCGCGAGTCACCCATGGCCAGCACCTGGCGCAGGGCACGTATGTTGGCGAAGAAGTTGACGAAGTTGCTCCACATCATCCGTGGGGCCGACAGCAGCCCCTCGCCGATGCCATAGAAGCGGGTGACGAACCAGAAACGCTGGAACAGGCGGTTGAGCAGCAGCAGGCCGTTGAGCCAGAGCAGGATGGACAGCAGCTGGCTGTCGCCGAGAATCGACATGAAGCGCCACGAGTCCGGGGCAATCACGGTCACCAGCCACATCACCAGCAGCACCAGCAGCAACAGGTTGACCAGGAAACTCAGCAGGTAGGCGAACAGGCCGCGGCGGTCGCGCCAGAGAAAGTAGTTGAGCGCCCCGGTGCGGCTCCAACCCAGGTTGGTGGTGCCCTGGAACACAATGCCGACGATCCACCGCGATTTCTGCCGGATGGCGTGTTGCCAATCACGCGGGAAATGCTCGCGTACGCAGATCACCTGGGAAAACGCGCGACTCATGCCAAAGCGCCATTCCTGTTTGAGCGCCAGGCTCGGGTCGCTGATCGAATAGCGGGCGAAGATGCACTTCATGCCTTTGTGCTTCAGGCGAAAACCGATGTCGTAGTCCTCGGTCAGGCTCTGTACGTCGAAGGCGATACCGTCGCCGTCCTCCAGCAGGGCATCGATGGCGCGCTGGCTGAAGCAGGTACCGACCCCTGCGCTGGGCACCTGGCCGGTCAGCGCCTCGCGCACAATGACGTCCTTGCCGTGGTTCTCGGCAAACTCGTCCACGTAGTGCCCGGCGGTGAAACCTTTCCATTCCGGCGCATAGGGGTACACCGGGATCTGGATCATGTCCTTGGCCGGCAGCAGGTAGTTGAACAGCCGCAGCTCCATGGGCGAGATCACGTCCTCGGCGTCATGCAGGATGAAGCCGGCGAACTGGATCCGCGCATCCTGCTGGAACCGCAGGATGGCGTCGATGATGTTGTTCAGACAGTCGGCCTTGGAGGTGGGGCCGGGGCGGGCGCATACCACCTTGTGCACGTTGGGGTAGTGCAGGCACACGGCGTCGACGTCGGCCTGGGTCTGCGGATCGTTCGGGTAGGTGCCGACGAAGATCTGGTAGTTCTCGTAGTCGATCGTCGACGCCGCCAGGCGCGCCATCTCGCCAACCACGCCCACCTCGTTCCAGGCCGGCACCATGATTGCCAGGGGCTTTTCCGGCACTTCGTACAGGCGCTTCTCATCGGCCTTGCTGTGCTTGTCGTAGATGCGAAAACGCCGCACCAGGGCCCGGACCCAATAGCACACGTCGATGAACAGGTCGTCCAGGCCCAGCACGAACATCAGCGTGGCAAGGGTGATTGCAAGGATCTTCAGTCCGAACAGCACATAGGTGAGGGCATCGATGACCGCAAGGCTCATGCGTCGTTTCTACCCATGTCGCGTTCCGCGAACCAGCGTTCCAAGCGTTGGGCAATGTGCTCGCTGGCGTGGCCATCGCCGAACGGGGTATGGACCCGCGCCATGCGTGCGTAGGCCTCGGGGTCGTCGAGCAGTTGGCTGGTTTCACGCACGATGCGTTCGGTGAGGGTGCCTACCAGCTTGACCGTACCGCCCTCGAGCGCCGAGGGCCGCTCGGTGACCTTGCGCAGTACCAGCACCGGCTTGCCCAGCGCCGGTGCTTCTTCCTGCACGCCGCCGGAGTCGGTAAGGATGATGTGCGCGCGGTTCATCAACCAGACGAAATGCGGGTAGTCCTGCGGGGCCACCAGGTGAATGTTGTCGCGCCCGGACAGCACGCTGTACACGGCCTTCTGTACCTGCGGGTTGAGGTGCACCGGGTAGACGAACTGCACGTCGGGGTAGCGCAGGGCAAGCTCGGCGAGGGCCAGGCAGATACGCTCGAAGCCGGCGCCGAAATTCTCGCGGCGGTGGCCGGTGATCAGGACCATCCGCTGACCATCGGTCAGCGCAGCGAGGGGAGAGTCGGCAGCCGGCTGCCAGTGGGCGTCGTCCAAGTGCTTGCGCATCCACAGCAGGGCGTCGATCACCGTGTTGCCGGTGACCTCGATGTGCTCCAGGGGTACGCCTTCGCGCAGCAGGTTGTCGCGGCACTTGGTGGTGGGGGCGAAGTGTAGGTCGGCGAGCACGCCGGTCAGGCGCCGGTTGGCTTCCTCCGGCCAGGGCTGCTGCAGGTTGCCGGTGCGCAGGCCCGCCTCGACGTGACCGATGGGGATGTGCCGGTGGAACGCTGCCAGGCCGGCGATGAAGCTGGTGGTGGTGTCGCCGTGCACCAGCACGATATCTGGCTTTACCTGCTCGAAGGCTTTGTCGAGCTTGTCCAGCAGGTCACGCGACAGACCGTTGAGGGTCTGGTTCTGGGTCATCACCTTGAGATCCTGGTCGACGCTCAGGCCGAAGGCGGTGAGCACCTGCTCGAGCATTTCCCGGTGTTGGCCGGTGGAGCAGATATGCAGGTCGATGCCTGGCCATTCACGCAGCACCCGGGCCAGAGGGGCCATCTTGATTGCTTCGGGGCGGGTGCCGAATACCATCATGACGGTGTGGGTCATCGTCGCGTTCCTCGTCCGGGTCCCTGTACGAAGTCGTACGATTTGCATCTGCGTGTAGAACGTAGATACAAGCAGGGGATAGTGGGGTTGTCCAACTCGCGTGGCGAAGGCTAATGGCTGGCACGGAAATAGGGAAGAGCCTTAGGGGGATGCCGAAAGTCGCCCGCTGATTTGGCTCATTAGTTGGCCTCCAATATTGGGCTCTGCTTGGCTGGGAAATGCCCGATGCCCTTCGATTTCGCGTTTTTTCACAACAGCTTCAGCAGCACCTGTGGTTAGGTTCAACCCTTACTTGACGTTGCTGAGGGATTGGGCCATGGCAGTTGAAAGCGTTGGGAATATTGCGACACCGAAGCAAACAGACAATGGCGCCGCGTTCGATGCCGCGCTCAGTGGCGCATGGAAGAATGAGTGGAACCGGCGCGAGCAGGCGCGCGACCAGGCCAAGGCCTCGGGCAACGAGGCCCTTGCGCAGCATTTCCAGGCCGAGCTGGATGTCATGAAACCGATGATGCCGCCGGGTGAGCCCGCCAGCGCGGCGGCGCCTGGGCCGATACCGCCCGAGGGTGGCGAACCGGCACCTGTGCCAGCTGCAACGCAGGAAAGACAGCAGCCTGCGCCGACCGAAGCGCAAGACACCACCAAGCCTCCAGTCGATACCTCCAAGGCGAACACGCTGAACTTCACCAACAAGCGTGATACGCCGATGACGGTCGTATTCACGGGCAACGCCGGCCAGCCCGCCATTGCGTCGATCACCCTCAAACCCGGTGAAACGCTGAGCCAATCCTTCCCCGAAGGCTGGTCGGGTAATTTCCGTACCACTGACGGCGAGGGTGCCCATGTCACGCTCGGCGAGGTGAAATTCAACGGTGGGGTAGAGGGCAAGCAGACGTTCTATGACGTCAGCTATATCGAGGGCAACAACGCCCGCATGACCATCGCGCCCAGCTCGGGTGGGCCTGTGTCGGGTACGTTGGAGGATATCGTCAGCGGGGCGCCTGACAGCATCAAGGCCAAGGATGCGAGCGGCAACGTCTACGGCCTGAAGAAAACCACGAATGCCGAAGCCATCGACGAGTCAGTGGTGAGCTACTACCGCACGGCGGTAGGTGAGGGCGAGGGGTATGTGGTGCCGAAAGACGACGCCAGTACGTTGGGCTCCAATTCGAGCAACCTGAACGTTCAGATTGCTTGATTGCGGCTGCTACGCAGCCCTTACGCGGCAAAAGGCCGCGCCCACAGGTTTAGCGCTGGCCTCGAGAGCGGCGCTGTGCCTGTGGGAGCGGCCTTGTGCTGCGAAAGGGCCGCAAAGCGGCCCCAAGGTTTATCAGACCACCACGCCCTGGCTGCGCAGGTAGTCGTCGTAGGTGCCGCTGAAGTCGACCACGCCATCGGCGGAAAGCTCGATGATGCGGGTGGCCAGCGAGGAGACGAACTCGCGGTCATGGCTGACGAACAGCAGGGTGCCCGGGTAGTTCTCCAGCGCCAGGTTCAGCGCCTCGATCGACTCCATGTCCAGGTGGTTGGTCGGTTCGTCCATCACCAGCACGTTGGGCTTTTGCAGGATCAGCTTGCCGAACAGCATGCGGCCTTGTTCGCCACCGGAGATCACCTTGACCGACTTGAGGATCTCGTCGTTGGAGAACAGCATGCGCCCCAGGGTGCCGCGGATCACTTGCTCGCCTTGGGTCCACTGGCCCATCCAGTCGAACAGCGACACGTCATCCTCGAAATCGTGGGCATGGTCCTGGGCGTAGTAGCCCACTTCGGCGCTGTCGGTCCATTTCACTGCGCCCTTGTCCGGGGTCATCTCACCGACCAGGGTGCGCAGCAGGGTGGTCTTGCCGATGCCGTTGGGGCCGATGATGGCCACGCGCTCGCCAGCTTCGATGGTGAAGCTGAAGTCCTTGAACAGCACCTTGTCGTCGAAGGCCTTGCTCATTTTCTCGACGGTCAAGGCCTGGCGGTGCAGCTTCTTGTTCTGCTCGAAGCGAATGAACGGGCTGACCCGGCTCGAAGGCTTGACCTCGGCCAACTGGATCTTGTCGATCTGCTTGGCGCGCGAGGTGGCCTGCTTGGCTTTCGAGGCGTTGGCCGAGAAACGGCTGACGAAGGTCTGCAGCTCGGCAATCTGCGCTTTCTTCTTGGCGTTGTCGGCCAGCAGTTGCTCGCGCGACTGGGTGGCAGCGGTCATGTACTCGTCGTAGTTGCCTGGGAACAGGCGCAACTCGCCGTAGTCCAGGTCGGCCATGTGGGTGCAGACGCTGTTGAGGAAGTGACGGTCGTGGGAAATGATCACCATGGTGCTGTTGCGCGCGGTGAGGATGTTTTCCAGCCAGCGGATGGTGTTGATGTCCAGGTGGTTGGTGGGCTCGTCCAGCAGCAGCACGTCCGGGTCGGAGAACAGCGCCTGGGCCAGCAGCACGCGCAGTTTCCAGCCGGGCGCCACTTCGCTCATCGGGCCGAAATGCTGTTCCAGTGGAATACCCAGGCCCAGCAGCAGCTCGCCAGCGCGGGATTCTGCGGTGTAGCCGTCCATTTCGGCGAACTCGGTTTCCAGTTCGGCGACGGCCATGCCGTCTTCTTCGGTCATTTCCGGCAGCGAATAGATACGGTCGCGCTCGGCCTTGACCTTCCACAGCTGGCCGTGGCCCATGATGACGGTGTCGATCACGGTGAATTCTTCATAGGCGAACTGGTCCTGGCGCAGCTTGCCCAGGCGGGTGTTCGGCTCGAGCATCACCTGGCCTGCTGACGGCTCCAGGTCGCCACCCAGGATCTTCATGAAAGTCGACTTGCCGCAGCCGTTGGCGCCGATCAGGCCATAGCGGTTGCCGTTGTTGAATTTGACCGAGACGTTCTCGAACAGCGGCTTGGCGCCGAACTGCATCGTGATGTTAGCTGTAGAAATCAAGTGCTTGTCCTGCGGGGCTTCCAGAGGTGTATTTAGCCATGTCGCTGGATTTGGGCCAATCTTGGGCCAATTCGATTCGACGCGGCAGCTTCTCCAGCTCCCTCCAGTCCGAGGAGGAGCTGATCCATTTTGTGTAGGTAGAGAGCAACGTCTCGACGCTGTGGCCGAGCTGGTTTGCGATGAACGTGGGGTTCATCCCAGCCATCAGGCACCTGGTTGCGTAGGTGTAGCGGGTGTCGTACTGGCGGCGCTCACGGATTCTCAGCGCCTTCAACGCTGGTTTTAAGTAGCGGATTGTAACACTTGGCTCGTTGATCCACAGCCCACCTTTGCTTGGCGGCAAGACAAACGGGCTGATGGGATACGCTGACGTCGAGGCCAGCTTTCTCAGGTCGGCCAGGCGGAGCACCTGCCGGCGTCGTATACCGCAACGAGAATAACTTGGAGAAAGTATGATGGCGCCGGCAGAGGCAAACCGACGCCACAGGGGATTGCTTATGGTTCTAAGATCGCATTCAGCACAACCTCGGCAATGATGCGGTGACCAAAGTCGTTCGGATGATTAAGGCCATTCCCGGTGATGTCGTAGTAGTTTTTATTCAATAATAATCTGTCCCATACAGCGGTCATGTTTACAGTCGCAACGGACTTGTACTCTTTGGCAAGAGCAGCCAGCTCAGGTATATATCCGTCGATATACTCGGGTTTTTGGATGATTGACGCGGGATTTGCTCGGGTAGGACTAACAAGCAATATTGCCGTATCTGGTTGCTTGGCCCTGATGGCGTCAATGACGTACTTCAAATGTTTACGGTATTCCTTGGGGCTGTATCCGCCGCCGTCATTCATGCCAAAGGCAAGAATGACAAGATCTGAAGGCCGGTCATTAACTCGGTACTCTACGGAGGCGGTGGCGTTAATCGCGCTCCATCCACCTACAGAGTTGTTACGGGATTTGATCAACATCGGGTACAGTTCACTTAGTCTTGCTGCAATGAGTCCTGCATAGCCAGGTTGATGAGGGGGTGCGTCGCTACCTGTAGCGTTTGCGCCGTCTGTGATTGAGTCGCCAAAAAAGGTTATGCTTACGGGCTGGCTTCCAAGTTTCTTCGAGAAGTTTCCTAGCGACCCATAACTTTCCGTCTTGAATTTCTCAGCGGTTAAATAGTCAACAGAGTACTGATAGCCCTGGTACTCTGTGGTGAGGCGCACGCCATAGTTCTTCTGATCGTCAGGTGAAATGGATTCGACGAACCCCTCGGGGGCGAATTTTATCTTCGATCCATCTGGGATGGCGAATCCGGAGCTGGTCTCAATATAATCCTCTCCGGGTCGATAGAACTGTCCAGTGGTATGGTTGTATATGGATAAAATTTTGTTCGGCTTGAAGGCGGTCTTGTAAGTCCGCTCTGTGCTTGGGTTGGCGAAAAACGTCTCGCCTCTGACGGCTCCCCCGCTGAGATATCTTTCTTGCATGTAGAACTTCGATGAAACATAGTGTCCACATTCGAGATATTCGCAGGTGGTGAACTCTGGCTGAATCTTTGCCCCGTCTGGAGCTACAGCTACAGCTGCATTTGCATTGATAGCGGTGAAAGCTAGAGTGATCAGGCTGTAGCGCATTTCGGTTTCTTCCTGAAAATTTTACGGATGGAGTTGTTTATAGGTTTTTCCACATATAGATGGGCAACTACTCCGATGCCCTGGCAGACGGCAAAGTAGAGGGGCAAGTATATCCACCATGGAATGGTGTCAGCCAAGCCAAAGCTGATCCAAATGAAAACAAAAAGTGGGGATATGAATCCGTGTGTCAAGTACAGGCTGTATGATGCATCGCCAAGTAGTGAAAAGATCTTTGAATCCTTAGTGTACTGTTCTAGGCTCAATGCTGCCCATACGAGAAAGAATGCCGGCACTCCCCATGCTACCGGTCGATAGATTGTCCCGCTGAGCTTGATGGCGCCGCTCAGTTCTATTGCGAGCAATGCTGGCGCTGAGATTGCGAGAATAAATATGGCGATATTCTTATTCATGGTGACGTTGCTGGATACGATTCTGTACAAGAAAAAGCCTAGCATGAATTCGAATATCATGGGGTTGGCAAATGCGCTTGCGACCTCTGAGTGCGAGCTTAACAATAAAGTGAGGAAGAAAAATGAAAGGATGCCTGCCTCCATACCTGCTAGAGTATTCACCCTGAAGAGCAGGACGGCAGCTATTGAAACGTAGAATAAGAATTCGACTTGTAAAGTCCAACCAATGCCTAGCACGGGTGGTCGAGACCAGTGCGTGAATGTCAGTGTCTCGAAAACCCATAACGGATTGGCCTTCGAGGGGTTGAATATGTAAGCAAGGTCGGCAGTTACGTTTGGGATAAATCCAGAGCCCACAGCGTAGGAGATGACTATCACGCACGCGATGGTTATGAAGTACATGGGCCAGATTCGGGTAATCCTTCGCCACAGGAATCCAGCAGCTCCCATGGTAGCGGTGGGGGATTCTGTGTACAAGCCCCCGTATATAATGTACGGCATGATAAAGCCGCTAATAATGAAAAATATATCGACGCCGAAGCCGCCAAGGTTTGTTGAAGCTCCATTGATTCCATAAATTTGCAAATTTGAGTGCGCTAATACAACAAGGGCGGCGGCAAGAAATCTCAGATATTGAATGTTTTTTATCATGCACTAATTTCTCGGGGCGTATAGAGAATCCACGTAGTTTAAGCTCTGTCACGCCGGAGAGCTATTACTTCTACCTCTAGCGGGGTCCTTGCTGGTAGACGCCTCAGGCGTTCGAACAGAAATTGAGCATGTGCGGGATCAAACTGCCCGCCCGCTATGGGGCCTGTTGTGCATGATGGACCAGGGTGCGGTTTTCGCCTGGCGACTCCGATACCGCGGGTGGCCATATGCATATGCATAATTGGTATTTAAATCGAATTTTTTATATCGATACTATCCGCGCTTGTCTGACGGGTTCCGTCTTCCTGGCAACAGACCGCCACACAACACTTCCGGAGCGCATCATGAAACACAACCGCCTCGCCACTACACTGGGCCTGCTTGGCATGCTGGCCTTGCCCTTGGCAGCCCATGCCGAAGGCAAGATCAGCATCGCCCAGCAGTTCGGCATCGGCTACCTCGTGCTGCACGTGGTCAAGGACCAGCAACTGATCGAGAAGCACGCCAAGGCGCAGGGCCTGGACAATGTAGAGGTCGAGTGGCGGACCATTTCCGGTGCCACGGCCATGAACGAAGCCTTGCTGGCGGGGGCTATCGATGTGGTCTCGGCAGGGGTGCCGCCCATGCTTACGGTCTGGGACCGCACCTTGGGACGGCAGAACGTCAAGGCCGTAGCCGCACTTGGCTCGCTGCCCGGCTACGTGCTGAGCAACCGTGAGGAGGTCAAGACGCTGAAGGACCTGTCGGAGAAAGACCGCATCGCCGTCCCGGCAGCAGGGGTTGGCTTCCAGTCACGCACCCTGCAGATCGAAACCGCCAAGCTGTATGGCAATGCCGACTTCCAGCGTTTCGACAAGATTTCCGTCAGCCTGCCGCATCCGGATGCCACCGCCGCGCTGATCAAGGGCGGCTCGGAAATCACCACGCACTTCTCCAGCCCGCCGTTCCAGTACCAGGCGCTGGAGAACCCCAAGGTGCACAAGCTGATCAGCAGCTACGACATCCTTGGCGGCCAGGCCACCTTCAACGTGCTCTATGCCACCGAGAAATTCCACGATCAGAACCCCAAGACCTACAAGGCGTTCTACGACGCACTGGTGGAGGCCGAGCAGATCATCAAGGCAGACAAGGCCGCTGCCGCCGAAACCTACATCCGTGTGGAGAACTCCAAGCTGCCGCTGGACTTCGTGCGCAAGATCATCGAAGACCCGGAAAACGACTTCACCGTATCGCCGCAGCGCACCTTCATCTATGCCCAGAAGCTGCATGAACTGGGCGTGCTGAAGAACAAGGCCGCGTCCTGGAAAGACTATTTCTTTCAGGAGGCCTACGCCAATCCGGGGAGCTGATCACCGGGCAGGGGTGCAAGCCTAGGGCGGTTCCGGTAACGTGCACCGCTCGCTTTTGCCGACAGGAACCGGTGATGTCCTCTGTCTTTACCCTTATGCAATCGCCTGTTGGCGTGCTCACGCTGGTGGCGCGTGGCGATTGCCTGGCGGCGGTGCTCTGGGAGCAGGAGCGGAAGAACCGCGTGCGCCTGGGCGAGCTGCAGCGCGATGACCGCCACCCGGTACTGCTGGAAACCGTACGGCAGTTGGGCGAGTACTTCGCAGGGCAGCGTCGACGCTTCGAGCTGCCCCTGGACTTTGTCGGCACCGAATTCCAGCGCCAGGTATGGGCAGCCTTGCTGACCATTCCCTTCGGCGAGACCCGCAGCTACAGCGAGATCGCCCATCAGCTCGGCAACCCAAAGGCGGTGCGGGCAGTGGGGGCGGCCAACGGGCGCAACCCTATCTCGATCATCGCCCCCTGCCACCGGGTGATTGGCGCCTCGGGCGGGCTCACTGGTTTTGCCGGTGGCTTGTCGGCCAAGCAGTACCTGTTGGCGCTTGAAGGGCGTGAAAGCCTGACGCTTGGCTTCTAGCCAAGCCACCAGGCCAGTGCGCACAACAGCACTGTCAGCACGCTGCCGACGAACAGGCTGTAGTGCACGCGGGCTTGCTGCGCATGGGCCTGTACTTCACGAAAATACCGGGCCTTGGGCGGGGCGCCAGGGTGGTGCCGCAAGCCTTCGGCGAGATCGACCAGCCGACCCCGGATCAACAGGCCGACGAAATAGTAGGTCGAGGCATAGCTGGCCAGTGCCAGCAGCAGGTACTTCACAGGTGTCCATCCTTGGCCGATACGAGCGGCGAGGATATTACCTGGCGATAGGTGCCTTGTGCCATGCTGTTGCGGGTCAGGCTCATGAGTACGGCACTGGCGAGGACGCAGCGCACAGTGCGTTTCCGGGAACAGGCACCACGCGCCCGTCCTGCGCCGGGCGCTGGGCAGGCAGCAGAGGACAACGTGATGGCTCGGTTTGAGCAGGTAGCCGCCAACGACAGAGGGCGCGACCTGGCGGTGGGCGATATCCATGGCCACTTCCAGCGCTTGCAGCAGCGCCTGGACGAGGTGGGCTTCGACCCGGCCGTCGACCGGCTGTTCAGTGTCGGTGACCTGGTCGACCGTGGGCCTGGCAGCGAGCAGGCGCTGGCGTGGTTGGCCAAGCCCTGGTTCCATGCCGTGCAGGGTAACCATGAAGCGTTGGCGGTAAACCTGGTGCGCGGCGGCCGCCTCGATCTGCAGATGTACCGCGCAGCAGGCGGCGGCTGGTTCATCGACCTGCCCAGGGCTGAACAGGAACGATTCGTCGAGGCCTTTGTGCAGATGCCGCTGGCCTTGGAGGTGCAGACAGTGGCAGGGCGGGTAGGGCTGCTGCATGCCGACAGCCCGTTCGACGATTGGTCGGTGTTGCGTTCGAATCTTTTGGCAGGCGACGACCCCCAGGTGCGGGAGGTGTGCCAGTGGTCGCGACGGCGCCTGCGTGAGGATGACGACCGCCAGGTGGCGGGCCTGCGTGCATTGCTGGTGGGGCATACACCCCTGCTCAAGGCCAAGGTGCTCGGCAATGTCTGGCACCTGGATACCGGCGGCTGGGGCAGTGGCTATTTCACCCTGCTGGAGTTGGCTGAGTTGCGACTACTGTAGGGCAACTCAGTCGCGGTAGAACACCTGCACCAGGTGATAACCGAACTTGCTCTTGACCGGCCCGTGTATCTCGCGCAGTGCCTTCTTGAAAATCACCTGGTCGATGGCGCCCACCATCTGCCCTGGGCGCACTTCGCCCAGGTCGCCGCCACGTTTGCCGGAAGGGCAGGTGGAGAACTTCCTGGCCAGCACATCGAAAGCCTCGCCCTTGGCCAGGCGCTGTTTCAGCTGCTCGGCCTCGGCAGCGGTCTTGACCAGGATGTGGCGGGCTTGGGCTTTCATGAAGGTGTACCTGCATCGTGCGCAAAAAAGGCAAGCATTATGCCTAATGCCGGTCAGTCAATGCATCCTTGGCGGGCGGCTTTGGCCTGCCTCCCTAGAAGCTATAGTCCAACGTCGCGACATAGGACCGCGGCGCCCCCAGCAACCACTGCTCGGCGCTGTGTGCGGCCACCACATGGTCGCGGTTGAACAGGTTGTTCAACTGCAAGCCCAGGCGTACATCAGGCAGCGCCTGCCAACCCAGGTTGGCATCGACCACGGTGTAGCCGGGCACGCCCTGGCTGTTGGCGGTGTTGGCGTAGCGCTCGTCGACGTAGCGCAGGCCCAGGCCTGCCTCGATGGCCTGGCCGAAGCCTTTGCTCAGCCACAGGTTGGCGGTGCGCCGTGGCACGTTGGCCGGGCGGTTGCCGGCGCGGTCGGCCACCCCTGCCGAGGTGTTTTCCTCGAAGTCGTCGTACTTGGCGCGCACCAGGGCAGCGTTCGCCGACAGCTGCCACTGGTTGCCCATGGCCAGTTCCAGCGTGGCTTCCAGGCCTTCGGAGGTCTGCTGGCCAGCCTGTTGCTGAGTGTTGGAGACTGGGTCGTAGACAAGCAGCTTCTTCTTGACGATGTGGTACGCCGCCAGGGTCCATTCCCCGCGTCCCTCCCAGAAGCGCTGCTTGAGGCCCAGCTCGGTCTGCCTGGATTCGGTCAGGTCGTAGTTGATCTGCGCCGGGCTCAGGCTGATGAGGTTGTTCACCCCGTCCTCGCTGGTGGAGTACTGGCCGTACAACGACAGGTCGTCGGTAACCGCGAACACCAGTCCTGCGCGCCAGTTGCCGCCTTGCAGGCTGCGGTCGATGCGGCTGCCGTTGACCAGGTTGTCACGGTCGATATGGTTCTGGTCGCGGCGAACGCCGGTGACCAGCGACAGGCGCTCGGTCAGCTGCGTGCGGTTCTCCGCGAACAGCGCGAAGGTGTGGGTGGTGGAGAGGGTCTGCGGACGCAGCAGCGACTGGCTCTGGAACCCGCCTGGGGCGGGGCTCCACGGGTCGATGTAGTCGCCGCCGACATCGACGTAGGGCGAGTTGCTGTCGACGTTGAAGCGGATCTTGTTGTACTCGGCACCCACCACGCTCCTGCTGGCCAGGCCGAACAGCGCGTGATCGAAGGTAAAGCTCTGGCGGTCGCCGATCTGTTCCTGGTTGTGCTTGATCTCCAGAAAGCTTTCCCGCGCCAGTTGCTCGCGGCTCGGGTCCCAGTTGTAGTCCTCGGCGTTGCGCCAGTGGCGGCGGCTCTTGATGTAGTACAGCTGGTTGCTGGCGCTGAGGCTGTCGCTCAGGGTCCAGTCGGTGGTCAGGCGGGTCCATTCGTCGTGGTAGCGCTGCACGTCGTTGTGGATGTTGTAGTTCTTCTTGCGCAGGCTGTCGCGGTAGTGGCCGTTGATCAGCGGCGTGCCGAAGGAGTTGGCCGGCTCCAGGTCACCGCGCTCGTGGGCGAGGGTAAAGCTCAGGTCGTCGGTGGCGTCGAAGCGCAGCGCGGCGCTGATTGCCAGGCTGCGTGAGTCGGTGCGGTCGACCCAGCCGTTGGCCTCCTGCTGGTTGACGGTCACGCGATAGCTCAGGCGCTCGCTCAGGCTGCCGCCGCTGTCCAGGCCCAGTTGCTGGCGGTCCCAGGAGCCATAGCCCAGGCGCACGTGGTTGCGGATCTCGCCGCTGAACGGCTTTTTCGGAATCACGTTGATGACCGCGCCGGTGGCGCCCTCGCCGTAGAGCACCGAGGCCGGGCCGCGGATCACGTCGATGCGCTCGACCATCCACGGGTCGACCGGAAAGGTCTGGGTGCCGGCGCCGGTGTACAGGCGCGAACCGTCGAACAGGGTCATCACCGAGCTATGGCCGGTGAAACCCCGGGCGGAGAGGGCGGTGTTGCCGTTGCCGGGGGTACCGATGGAGGTGATCCCCGGCGAGCGGGTCACCGCGTCCTGCACGGTAGCGTTGTTGCGCTGGCGGATTTGCTCGGCAGTGATGCTGCTGGTGCTGGCTGGGGTTTCCAGGGCGCTGAGGTTCAGCCGCGAGCCGGCAAGGGTCGGGCTGGCCAGGTCGACCTTCTGTTCGTCGAGGGTATCGGTGATGGCGGTCGAGGGCAGGGCCAGGATGCCCTTGCCGGCATCTTCGGCCAGGGCCGGTAACGAGACGGCGAGGCACGACGCCAGGGCATGGAGCTTGTAGGTACGGGACATGTCGTTCCACTGTTGCAGGACGGAATGGATCCCGGTGGAAACAACGCAAAGACGAGCAACCACGCGCGCAGGCGCGCACGCGAACACCGGCCTGAGCCCGCCCACCGCGGGTTTGCCAACAAAGGCTTCAGGCCGGTCTCCGGGCTTGCGAGGGTCGTGAAACCTTCACCTTCCCATGCGTGTGCACAGTGGTCTGTCGAAGGGTTCGCTCGCTTACCGTTGCGGGGGCAGCGCCGGACTGGTCATGAAGGACGCACCGGCTTCCCGTTTCACCCTGCGCACGGCGGCGCAGGACACCTGAAACTGGCGCGCATATGACCATCGAACAGGTGGGTAGTCAACCGTTCAGGCAGGCAGGAAAAGGCGGGAGGGTCGCGTAGAGGCTTATCTATCGCCCGCGCCGACGCGACACCCGCGCCTCGATGTTCTTGCGCCCGATCAACAGTGCCGGTTTCTCCACCACCGGTTCATCGGCCAGCCACTTGTACATCACCAGGCAGTCCACCAGCCCCAGCCGGGCATGGCGGTAGGCCTTGGGCAGGCGCCCGACCGTTTCGAAGCCGAGCTTGCTCCACAGCGCCACCGCCGCTTCGTTGCTGGCCACCACCGAGTTGAACTGCAAGGCCAGGAAGCCTTCCTGGCGCGCCAGTTTTTGCGAGTGCTCGCACATCAGCCGCGCCACGCCACGCCCGCGTGCGGCCTCGCTGACCATGTAGCCGCAATTGCCGACATGGGCACCGGGGCCGGCAGCGTTGGCCTTGAGGTAGTAGCTGCCGAGCAGTTCGCCGTCTTGCTCGGCCACCAGTGTGTGCAGGGGCAGCTCCAGCCATAGCTGGCGCGCTTGCTGGATATCCAGGTCGGGGGCATAGGCGTAGGTTTCGCGGGCCTGGACGATGGCCTGGAAGGTAGGCCAGAAGCGCTCGAAGTCCTCTGAGGCCATGGGGCGGATGTGGATCATGTGGGTTCCTGCACGGGTCGGGCCGTCCAGTCTGGGTGTTGCGCCGCCGCCGTGCAAGGCTGGCGGCGCCTGGGCATTCACGCGTCGGGCTTGCCCACGGCATCCAGCACCCGAGCCGAATACACCAGCGCTGCACCGGCGTTCACCGCAATCGCCACCCCCAGCGCCTCGGCGATTTCCTCGCGGCTGGCACCGTGCTTGACGGCTTGCTTGGAGTGCACGGCGATGCAACCGTCGCAACGGGTGGTAACAGCCACGGCCAGGGAAATCAGCTCGCGGGTCTTGGCGTCGAGGTGGTTGGTCTTGGCGCCGGCGCCGCTGGCGGTTGCGTAGCCAGCAACGGTATCGGGAGAGAGGTGCTTGAGGTCGCCGATACCGGCCATCAACTGCTTACGGTAGGCGTCCCAGTCCATCATGCTCATTGTCTTCACCTGGTCAGGTTGGTAACAGGAACGCCCAGGCTACACGAATCTGAGGCTCCTGCAGCACAACGGACAGGCTTGGATTGCGATCACATATCGGTGAGCAGCAGGCTCGAAGAGCTCAGGTCGATGCGCCCGTCGCGCAGGGTGTATTTCTTGCTCCCGATCTCGAACGACAGGTTGAAGAGGATTTGCACCCTCAACTGCTCAGGCTCCCAGATAATCCGTTGAAGCTGCTCTATTTCAGCATTGTGAAACCAGTCATTCAGTAGAACCTGTGCCTCGGTCACTGCACCTTCACCGTTGAGGTGAAAGCGCACGCCCTGTGCCTTTATCTCGGGCGATACCTGCAGGAATTCATAACCGTGCAGCCAATATTCGTTATCACGTTTTTCGAGCAGTGCGTTGCTGACGTTCAGCGTCTCATGGTGGTCATGCAGTGCCGGTTGGAAGGTGCCCGTTACAAGCCCTTGGGAAAGGGCAATCTGCATTTTTTCAGTGTCGAAGGTAGCGCTCATGGCTTAGCTCCTTTGGCGAGAGATCGGCAAGCGTAGGCCGCTTACCGCGATAGCCCTCGTAAGCTAGGCCGTGGTGCAAAACGCCACAACTGACAAAAATGACAGGTGCGGCGCACCTCGGCATGGCACGCCCCTGAAACGCAATCGACCAGCGAAGAGGCTGGCCGATTGCGTTTCAGGGGGAAAACTCAGATGTAGATGAACACCAGCACCAGCGCAGCCACCACGGCCCACTTCTCCAGGTAGTAGCGGGTGCGGTTGCGCTTCTTCATCGCCTTGCCGCGCTCGCGGATCTTGTAGATGCGGGTGAACAGGCGGTTGATGCCGCCGGTCTTGTCATTGGCATCGTTCGGCGCTGCGGCGGCGGCCATCACGTTGCGGCTGAACCAGCGGTTGAAGGCAGTGGCCCAGCGGTACTTCAGCGGCCGCTCGATGTCGCAGAACAGGATGATGCGGTTGTGATCGGTGGTATTGGCGGCGTAGTGGATATAGGTTTCGTCGAATACCACGGCCTCGCCATCGCGCCAGGAGTACTTCTCGCCGTCCACATCGATGTAGCAGCCGTCGTCGTTGGGCGTGTCCAGGCCCAAGTGGTAGCGGTAGGAGCCGGCATAGGGGTCGCGATGACGCACCAGCTTGGCGCCCGGCGGCAGGGTGGCGAACATGGCCGCCTTGACGGTGCCGATCTGTTGCAGCAGCGCGGTGGTACGCGGGCACAGGGTCATCGCCGAGGGGTGGCTTTCGCCGTACCACTTCAGGTAGAAGCGCTTCCAGCCGGTCTTGAAGAACGAATTGAAGCCCACATCGTCATAATTGTCGGACTTCTTGATTTCGCCCGCATGCAGCAGTTGCTGCGCCTCTTCGCGAATCTCCTGCCAGTTGTCCTTGAGCGGCTGCAGCTCGGGGAATGCCTCGACCGGCAGGTAAGGCTTGGCCGGGTGGCGAGAGAACAGGTAGAGAAAGCTGTTGACCGGAGCCAGGAAGCTGGAGTGGTCGCCCAGTTGGCGCGTAAGTTTGTGGCGCACCCGACCGCGCAGGTGAACATAGGCGATCGAGAGAGCGAAGATCAGTACGAGTGCAATTTTCATGGACGGATACTTGTCGAAATGGCCATGCGCCATGGCCTGAGCTCGCCAGCATAAACAATCATCGCCGCGCTTTGAACACATTGTTACGTTGCGTGCGAGCGGTGGCGCAAACGTTTAATCCGCCAAGGAGATGCCATGCCCCAGGACGTACGCCCCAGCGGCGCCCCTTTCAAGCGGTTGTTCTTCGCCCTGTCGATGGGCGAGCCGCAGCGCCGAGCCGTCGCTCAATGGCGGCGCGGCTTGAGCCTGCGCAGCGGCAAGCCGGTGCCAGCGGAAAACTTCCATGTGACCTTGCTGTTTCTCGGCGATGTCGACTCCGCCCAGGTGCCCGCACTGTGCGCCGCCGTCGCACAGATCAAGCGACCCGGCGCACCGCTGCGTCTGCTGCTCGACCAGTTGCAGGTGTGGCCGAAGGCGGGTGCACTGGTACTGGGCGCCAGGGACACGCCCGCCGCGCTGCGCCAGCTGGTCTATGCCCTGGAGCAGGCAACATTGCCCCTGGGACTTGCCGGGCCAAGCCGTGAATATCGGCCGCACTTGACGCTGTCACGGGATTTCCGCGGCCAGCCTCCTGAGGCCAGCGTGGCACCGGAATTCTTTCTCAATGCCCGTCAGTTCACGCTGTATGAGTCGCGTAAGGGGAGCTACTGGCCGCTGGCCGAGTGGTCGTTGGCGGACTGACCTCGGCGAACAGCTGCTCACCCAGTGCTCGTGCGGTTTGCAGGTGAATCTTCGGGTCTTGCGTTTCGCTGTCCGTCAGCAGGGTCGAGCTGAGCACCTGGGCGCCGCAGTAGTCGAACATGCCGTGCTCGATCTGAATGCGCATCGCTTCACCGTAGCCGTGACGTTGGAACAGGCCGGTGTCGGCGCCGGCGACTGCCAGCAGGTGCACCTTCATACGACTCAGCAGCTTGCGGGTGGATCCGTCAGCGTTGTAGCCGAACGCCCAGCCATTGCTGAACACCCGATCCACCCAGCCCTTTAGCAGCGCAGGCATCGACCACCAGTAGACCGGATAGACCAGCACCAGGGTATCGGCGCGGTCGATGCGAGCCTGCTCGGCGCGTACATCCGGCGGCGGTGTGGCCAAGCCGTGATGCACGGCGTGGTCGGCCTTGCAGAACACCGGGTCGAAGCCTTCTGCGAGCAGGTCGGCGATTTCGCTGGTGTGCCCGGCGCTGGCCAGGCCCTTGGCCACCTGCTGGGCAAGGGCCTGGGTGAGGGATTGCTTGTCGTGATGGGCGACGACGATCAGGGCATGCATGGTGCTTCTCCGCAAGTCTGTGCATGACGACCACGAGCGTTATATACTCGAGGTAAGTTACGATTAGTAAGTTACTTTTGGTAGGTTATCGATGTCAAGCATGGAAAAGTTCCCGCGCAAGCGGATGTCACGTGAGGACCGCCGTCGACAGTTGCTCGACGTGGCCTGGCAACTGTTGCGCCAAGAGGGCAGCGATGCCCTGAGCCTGGGGCGTCTGGCCGAGCAGGCGGGCGTGACCAAGCCAGTCGTGTATGACCATTTCGAAACCCGCCTTGGCCTGCTGGCAGCCTTGTATGGCGAGTACGACACCCGCCAGACCGCCATGCTCGAAACTGCCCTGGCGACCTGCCAGGCCACCCTGGACAGCCGTGCCGGAGTGATCGCCGAGGCGTATGTCGATTGCGTGATGACCCAGGGGCGCGAGTTGCCCGGCCTGACGGCGGCGCTGGAAGGCTCGCCCGAAATGGAGGCGCTCAAGCGCGCCTATGAAGACGTGTTCCTGGCCAAGTGCCGGGAAGCCCTGCGACCGTTCTCTGCCAGCGGTACCATCAGCGTGGCGGGGCTGCGCCTGCTGATGGGCGCGGTAGAGTGCCTGTCGCAGGCCGCAGCGCTGGGAGAGCTGACGCCGCAGGAGGCCAAGGACGAGCTGCGCGCGACGATCGTCGCGATGGTCGAGCGCCAGTAGGGTTCAGGCTGGCTGGCCCTGGTAGCTGAGCTCTTCGCCTGGGCTGCGGGCGAACTGGCGCTTGTACTCGCGGCTGAACTGCGAGGTGCTCTGGTAGCCCACGCGGTGCGCCACCTGGGCCACGCCCAGACCTTCGCGAGTCAGCAACTGCTGCGCCCTGAGCAGGCGCAGGCGCTTGAGGTACTGCATGGGCGCAAGGTCAGTGCTGCGCTTGAAGTGATCGTGGAAGGTCGACACGCTCATGTTGGCCATGCTGGCCAGGGCCTCGACGCTCAGCGGTTCGGCATAGTGCTCGCGCAGGTAGGTCAGCACGGCAGCGATGCGGGCAAAATGGCCCTGCTGCTCGACCAGCGCGCGCAACACCCCCGCCTGCGAGCCACGCAGGGCGGCGTACAGCACCTCGCGTATGCGCGCAGGGCCCAGCACCTTGGCTTCCACCGGATCCAGCAGGCAACGCAGCAGGCGTTCGACGGCCTCGCGCATCGAGGCATCCAGCGGGGCAGAGCTCATCGACTGCGGAGTCTGCGCCTGAACGGTCGCATCGGGCGGCAATGCCATGTTCTGTACCAACTCACCGAGCATGACGCGGTCGATATCCACCGACACGCCCAGCAGCGGTATTTCGTCGGTGGCGAAGGTCTCGCACATGAACGGCACTGACAGCGCCTGCACCAGGTAGTGGCCGGCACCATACTCGAAGGTGCGTGGGCCCAGCCGCGCGAGCTTGCTGCCCTGGGCCAGGATGATCAGGCTCGGTTCGTAGAGCTGAGGGCTGCTGGCCACGTAGTGGTTCCACGACATGACCTTTACTTGCGGCAGGTGGGTGGGGACGAAGCCCGGACGCGGGGCCAGGGACCGGACCAGCGAGCAGAGCGTGGCATTGGCGTCGAGGTGGCGAGTCAGCTGCATGGCGAAACCATAGGGTGGAAAAGCGGACAGTGGCATTTTCGCGGCTTGGCTGTCCAGCGTCAGGGCGGCCTGTTCAGCTTCGCGGTTGTGAGGCCCGTCCTTGGCGCGTACCATGCCGGGTATGCCTTCCAATAAGAACACCGTGCACCCGCTGCCGCGCCCGTGGCCAGCGGTGCGCGCGGTGTTGCCATGCCTGCGGAGCTGTACCTGTATCCATGAACGGACCCATTTCCCCAACAATGCCTGCCCCCGTGCAAGGTGGCAGCTGGTTGAGCGTAATCGCGCTGGCTCTGGCGGCCTTCATCTTCAACACAACCGAGTTCGTTCCGGTGGCCCTGCTGAGCGACATCGGCCGTAGTTTCGACATGAGCACCGCGCAGGTCGGCTTGATGCTGACCATCTATGCCTGGGTGGTGGCCCTGGCGTCGCTGCCAATGATGCTGCTCACCCGCAACGTCGAGCGGCGTCGGTTGCTGATGTTCGTGTTTCTGGTGTTCATTGTCAGCCACCTGTTGTCGTGGCTGTCGCAAAGTTTTGCCATGTTGCTGCTCAGTCGCATCGGCATTGCCTTGTCCCACGCGGTGTTCTGGGCCATCACCGCGTCGCTGGCGGTGCGTGTGGCGCCGGCCGGCAAGCAGGCCAAGGCCCTGGGCCTGCTGGCGACCGGTACCACACTGGCGATGGTCCTGGGAATTCCGCTGGGGCGTGTGGTGGGCGAGGCCCTGGGCTGGCGCGTCACCTTCCTTAGCATCGCTGGGGTGGCGCTGGTGACCATGCTCTGCCTGATGAAGTCCCTGCCGCTGTTGCCCAGCCAGAACTCCGGTTCCCTGCGCAGCCTGCCGGTGCTGTTCGGGCGCCCGGCGTTGGTGATTACCTATGTGCTGGTGACGCTGGTTATCACCGCGCAGTTCACGGCCTACAGCTATATCGAGCCATTTGCCTTGCACGTGGCGCAGATCGGCGGCGAACGCACCACCCTGCTGTTGCTGCTGTTCGGCGGGGCCGGGGTGTTCGGCTCGCTGCTGTTCAGCCGCTACAGCGAGCGCTTCCCCCATGGTTTCCTGGTGGGCTCCATCGGCGCGCTGGCGGCATCCCTGCTGTTGCTCCTGCCGCTGTCGGGGCAGTTCCCGATGTTCGCCGTGCTCAGTATGTTCTGGGGCGTGGCGATCCTCAGTTTCAGCCTGTCGTTGCAGTCCAAGACGCTGAAGCTGGCGTCCGATGCCACCGATGTGGCGATGGCGCTGTTCTCAGGTATCTACAACATCGGTATTGGCGGTGGGGCGTTGTTGGGAAGTGTCGTCAGCAGCCAGCTGGGAGTGGCGAATATCGGTTGGGTAGGGGGAGTCGTCGCATTGTCCGGGCTGGGCCTGGCGGTGGCCAGCACCCGCCGGTTCCGCGCCGCCTTGAGCCAGCCTCAGTAGACCCACACCTCGACGCGCTGGTTACGCAAACGCCCCTGCTGCAGTTCGTTACCTGCGACCGGCAACTCATCACCCATGCCGGTCACTTCCCGGGCCTCCACGCCATGGCGCGCCAATTCGCGGCGCACCGCCATGGCCCGCAGGCGCGAGAGCAGGGCAGCGCGACCTGGGGTTGCCTTGGTGTCGCCGAAGCCTACCAGCACGGCTCTGTCGTTCAGCTTTCCGGTCTGGCGCAGGTATTGCGCCACCCGTTGCACATCACGCAGGGCCTTGGTGTCCAGGCTGGCGCTGCCTTGACGGAAGCGAAAGTTGACGTTCAGGCGCTGGGCTTGCCCAGCCAGAACCCGGTAGGCCGGCGGCATGTCGGGTTGATCGGGGACCGCCAGGGCCTTGACCTGCTGGGACACGAAGCCCTGGGCTGCGACGATGGCTTGCCCCGCCGGGCTCTGGGCGAACTCGGCCAAGGCCAGGGCCTGGGCGGTAGGCGTGGCTGGTAGATAGAAATACAGACGGCGCGACAGTGGGTAGTCTTCGCTGGCCACCCGGGCCGGGGTCGGCAGCATCGCGGCGGCGTCGCCTTCGGCAATCGCCAGCACCTTGGCGTCATGGGTCGTGGCCAGGCTACTGAAGCCGATGGCCTGCGGGTCGGCCAGCACCTGCGCCGCCAAGGCGTCGGCGGATTCGAAGCGTTGCGCCTGGGGCGCCAACTCGAGGTGCAAGGGGCTCAGCACCAGTGCCTTGAAGGTCTCGAAGGTGCCTGAGCGGCCGTCGCGACTGTACAGGCGTATCGGCCCGCCCGGCACGCCCAACTGCTCCCAGCGATGGATTTCCCCGGAGAATACCCTGGCCAGTTGTTCGGTGGTCAGTTGTTGCAGGCGGTTGCCGGGGTGCACGATCACTGCGACGCCATCCAGGCCGATGACCTGCTCGCTGGCGGCGCTGCGCAGATCGCCCAGGCCTTGCAACCGCTGGGTTTCATCGTCGCTGACCGGGCGCGAGGCGGCGGCGATATCCGCATCGCCACTGCCCAGGTCGGAAAACCCGGTGCTCGAACCATGGGCGGCGATCTCGACGCGGATAGGCTGGCCGTCGTGGCCATGGGCATGGATCTCGGTTTCGTTGGGCTGCGCGCCAGGCTGGCGGGTGATGGCGGTCGCGCCCTGGGCCTGCAGCAGGCCCTGCACCAACGCAGGGGCCAGGGCCGCGCCGATGGTGTTCGAACCATGGATGCGCAGCGCCCTGGGCTCGGCCATCGCCATCAGCGGGAGCAGGCACAGCAGCAGGGTGGGCAGGCGCGGCATGCCTTGATCCTGTGACATGAAGGTGTCAGCAGATTACGACAGCCGCGTGAATGAAAAATGACACCCAGCCTAGCGCCCCTCAGGCAACACGATGGCCGCTGGCGCTTCGGCTGCGCGATGACGCGCCACCCAGTAGTACAGCACGCTCGGCACCACCAGCCCGATCAGCCAGGACACATCCACACCGCCCAGTTGGGCGACCATGGGGCCGGTGTACAGCTTGGTGTCGATGAACGGCATCTGCACCAGCACGCCGAGGGTATAGACGCCGATCCCCGGCCAGTTCCAGCGGCCATAGCGGCCGTTCGGGTCGGCCAGGGCGGGGATGTCGTAGCGCTCGCGGGTGATGAAGTAGTAGTCCACCAGGTTCACCGCACTCCAGGGCACGAAGAAGGTCAGCAGGAACAGGATGAACGACTTGAACGCGCTGAGGAACGAATGCTGGCCCAGCAGCGCCACCAGGGTGGCCGCGCCGACGATGGCGAGGACGAACACCAGGCGTTGCACACGGCTGATCTGCAGGTGCCCGCGGAACCCGCTGATAATGGTGGCGATGCACATGAAGCTGCCGTAGCTGTTGAGCGTGGAAATGGTCACCTTGCCAAAGGCGATGCAGAAGTACAGCAACGCTGCGGTGGTGCCAGCGCCGCCGAGCCCGACGATATAGGCCACTTCACGGCCGGAGAACTGGCCACCGGCGATGGCCGCGGCGAACACGCCGAGGATCATCGAGGCCTGGGCGCCAAGGACCGAACCCAGGCCTGCGGCGAGAAACGTCTTGAGCGGCGAGGTGTGGCTTGGCAGGTAGCGCGAGTAGTCGGCCACATAAGGGCCAAAGGCGATCTGCCAGGACGCCGCCAGCGAGACCGCGAGCAGGAACGAAGCCCAACTGAAGTGACGGTTGTCCAGCAACTGGCCGATGTCGGCGAGCATCAGGATGCGGCTGAACAGGTAGATGAAGGCGATGATGCCCAGCACGCTGGCCACCCGGCCGATCCAGTGGATTACCCGGTAGCCTGCCAGGGTCGCCAATACGATCACCCCGGCAAAGATCAGAATGCCAGCGCTGTCGCTGACACTGAGCAATTGGCCGATGGCCTGGCCGGACAGCACCGTGCCGGTGGCGGTGAAGCCCAGGTACATCAGGCACACCAGCACCATGGGAATGGCTGCGCCATAGACGCCGAATTGCACACGGCTGGAAATCATCTGCGGCAGACCCAGGCGCGGGCCTTGCGCGGCGTGCAGGGCCATGACCGCACCGCCGACCAACTGCCCCAGCAGAAGGCCGATCAGCGACCAGAACACATCGCCGCCCAGCACCACGGCCAGGGCGCCGGTGACGATCGCGGTGATCTGCAAATTGGCGCCGAGCCAAAGGGTGAACTGACTGTAGACGCGTCCATGGCGTTCGGCTTCGGGGATGTAATCGATCGAGCGCCGCTCGATCACGGGCTTGCTGGACATGAGAAGGGCTCCGCGTGCTTGTTGTTATGGGGCGGCGACCATCGGCGGTACGCAGGGCAGATGGCTCACGGTTATATGAGCATGTATATACAAGAAGGGTCAATTAACAAATTCCTGGATTGAGCTGGCCTTTCACAGGCGAGCCCACTCTCGTTCTCAACTTCAACGCAGCACCTGTAGGGCTTGCCCACGAAAAGGCCGGACCTGTCATAGCGAAAGCACGCGGACTGTTGCGCAACGCTGCCACCCAGCTGTACCGGTTCAGAGATCGCTTTTGCCCTTATGCTGTAACGAAATATGTCTAGAACGCTTGTAGAAGGAATGCCGCAATGCCGCTCAAGGACCTGCTGATCGCGCTGGTGGTGATCGTGGTGTGGGGAGTCAACTTCGTGGTCATCAAGGTCGGCCTGGATGGCCTGCCGCCGATGCTGCTCGGTGCCTTGCGCTTCATGCTGGTGGCGTTTCCCGCCGTACTGTTCGTCAAGCGCCCGAACCTGCCCTGGCGTTGGCTGATCGCCTACGGCGCGACCATTTCCCTGGGCCAGTTCGCTTTCCTGTTCCAGGCCATGTACAGCGGCATGCCACCGGGCCTAGCCTCGCTGGTGCTGCAGTCCCAGGCGTTCTTCACCCTGGGCTTCGCTGCGCTGTTCCTCGGCGAGCGTTTGCGCCTGGCCAGCCTGCTCGGGCTGTTGATAGCGGCCAGCGGCCTGGCGCTGATCGGCAGCGAAGACAGCAGCCATGTGCCGCTGGTCGCGCTGCTGCTGACCCTGTGCGGCGGCGCCATGTGGGGCATGGGCAACATCATTACCCGGCGCTTCGGCGCGGTGGACCTGGTGGCCCTGGTGATCTGGGGCGGGTTGATCCCGCCGCTGCCGTTCCTGGCATTGTCGTTCTGGCTGGAGGGGCCTGAGCGCATCGGCCATGCGCTGGCCAATATCGGCATGCCTTCAGTGCTGTCCCTGGCCTACCTGGCGTTTGGCGCCACCATGGTCGGCTACGGCCTGTGGAGCACATTGTTGTCACGGCACCCGGCGGGCAAGGTGGCGCCGTTCTCGCTGCTGGTGCCTGTGGTTGGCCTGAGCTCTTCGGCCTGGTTGCTCGGCGAGCGCCTGACGGCAGTGCAGGGCTGGGGCGCGTTGCTGGTGATGGCGGGGCTGCTGGTCAATGTGTTCGGGCCGCATCTGGGCCGGCGGCTACGCGCAACGACCGCACAATAGAGCGGGTTGCTGCTAGGATGCGGGTCTTTGTCCAGCAGGAGCCACGCCATGCTCATCTCCACCACCAGTCAGCTCGAAGGCCGCCCGGTTGCGCAATACCTCGGGGTGGTCAGCGCCGAGTCGGTGCAAGGTATCAACTTCGTGCGCGATTTCTTCGCACGTTTTCGCGACTTCTTCGGCGGGCGCTCGCAGACCCTGGAAAGCGCGCTCAAGCTGGCGCGCGAGCAGGCCACCGAAGAACTGATGTCTCGGGCACGGCAGTTGCAGGCCGATGCAGTGCTGGGCGTGGACTTCGAGATCAGCATGCCATCGGTGCAAGGCGGAATGGTCGTGGTGTTCGCCACGGGCACGGCGGTTCGCCTGAAATAAGGCGATATGCCACTGGTCGGGGAAGAGGTCTTCGTCCGGTCGGTCTGCAAATGACCGGCTAGTCTCAGTTCAACGGGCTACGTTTCTCTAGGTCAGCGATCTGCTGGCCGGCGTGGCCGCCATTGGAGGGACACAGGGCATGAGCGAATCCTTTTTCGAAGACGCCAATGACGCATTCCCGATCAACAGCCAGGTGCGCTGCGGCCAATCGGCCTTCCGCCTGGGCTTTGCCAACATGACCCTGGATGAGTCGGAGCAATTGCCTCCCGCCAGCTTGCAACGCAGCAAGAAAGGGCGTTTCACCCCGCGGGTTGCTGCGAAGAAATCCTGAAGCCACTGCAAGCAAAAAAAGCCCGCCCCTGGTCCAGGGGCGGGCTTTTTCGTGTGGGTTCGAGCGCCGAACGGCAATGTTTTTCTCATCTTTTTTGACCCGGCTCAGGGTCTGGGTGGGTAGCCCTCGCCGAGTGGGTGTTGTTGTGTTTTCCTGCATGTAGTTCGGAAAAGGAGGATTGAGCACCATGAGAATCAGGGAAGAGACCTACTGGCAGTGGGCCGATGCATACCTGCACAGCCGTTGTCACGATGAAGAGTTGAGCGATGGCACCACCCTGGATGTTCAGGTGCGGCTTTCGTGCCTGGGCGCTACCCAATTGTTCGTGGGCCTGTATACCCGCGACGGCAAGGCGCTGCTGGAAGAGTTCTACCCCGCGCGCCCCGGCGAGACCATGACTCGCGCCCTGGCTTGGGGCGTGGACCGGGCCAGGGCGCTGGCCACCGGCGCACTGCCGCTGCCAGGCCGCCTGAACGCCTGAGCCACACGCTTTGCCAAATAACGGCGGCCAGTCGACAATGGCCGCCGATCTCCAGCCCAGGGCAAGGCGATGAAAAACCTTCTGCTGATTGGCATCGGCCCCGGCGACCCTCGTCAAGTGACCTTCGAGGCCGTGGACGCGCTACGCCGCGCCGCGGTGTTTTTCGTGCTCGACAAAGGTGAGGCCAAGGACGAGCTGGTGCGTTTGCGCAAAGTCATCCTCGAACGCTACCTGCCGCAAGGTGGCTACCGCCTGGTGCAGGTGCAAGACCCGCGTCGCGACGGGCAGGCCGAGGACTATGTGGGCGCGGTGCAGCACTGGCACCGGCAACGTGCGGCGCTGTATGCACGTTTGTTGCTGGACGAACTGGGCGAAGGGGAGGTCGGCGCCTTCCTGCTGTGGGGCGAGCCTGGGCTGTACGACAGCACCCTGCGCATTCTCGACCTGGTGCGCGAGCGCGGGGTGTCGATGCAACTGGAGGTGATCCCGGGCATCAGCAGCGTCCAGGCCCTGGCCGCGCGGCACCAGGTGCCGTTGAACCGCATCGGCGAGCCCTTGACCATCTTGCCGGGGCGACGCCTGGCCGAGCAGGGGCGGGTGGACAACGTGGTGGTGATGCTCGATGGCCAGTGCGCGTTTGCCGGGCTTGAGGATGACGGGCTGTGGATCTACTGGGGTGCCTACCTGGGCACCGCCGAGGAGATCCTTGTCGCAGGGCCGTTGCAGCAGGTGAAAGCACAGATCCTGCACGTCCGTGAAGCCGCACGCCAACGGATGGGGTGGATCATGGATACCTATCTATTGCGGCGTCATTCGTGAAGGCTCAAGGTTCCCCAAGAATTTCCACCACCTTGTCGCGCAACTGATCGATGCTGAACGGCTTGCCGATCTTGTGCATACCCTCAGGCACCTGAAGGCTCTCGGCATAGCCACTGGCGAACAGCACCGGCAGCGCGGGCCTGATTTCCCGGGCCTTTGCCGCCAATTCTTCGCCGCGCATATCCGGCAGGCCGGCATCGGTCATCAGCAGCGCCAGCTGGTGCCCTGGGTTGCGAATAATTTCAAGGGCAGCGGTGGCGTCAGCCGCCTCGATGACCTCATAACCCAATTCGTCGAGTACTTCGACCATCAGCATGCGGACGATGTCGTCGTCTTCGACTACCAGAAGGTGCATGGTTGGAATCCTGTCACGTGGTGGAAATGTCTTTATTCTGTGCCCGCGCAGGGTACAGAAGTTCCCTCAGAATAGCGCTGCGCAAATACGTATGGAACGATTGCCACGAGCAGGCTTCAAATACTGGCTAAATGCCCTGCCGCAAACCGCAAAGCTGGTTAGACTCGCTACCAGACCCGGTGGCAGTTGCGGCATACAACAACAAAACGTATCCGCCTCACTGTTCAATGGACTTATTTCGCTTGGGCGACATCAGATGATTCAGGCAACTTCGATGGACCAACGCAGCTTCCGCAAGCTGCTCAGCCGTAACGTCGGCCTGCCCCTTGGGGTCGGCTTGCTGGGGGCCGTGGCATTTGTCGCGGTGGTCAACTACCTGCTTTCGGCCATGCAATGGGTCGAGCATACCGACCGGGTGATCGGCAATGCCCACGAAACGGTCAAGCTGTCCATAGACATGGAAACCGGCGTGCGCGGCTTCCTGATCTCTGGCGACGAGCGTTTCCTCGACCCCTACGAGGTGGCCAAGCCGCGTGTCTATGCCAGCCTCGACAGCCTGAAGGGGATGGTCGCCGACAACCCGCAGCAGGTCGACCGTATCGACCGCATCGTTGCCTTGCAGCGCGCCTGGAACGACTTCGGTAGCGAGATCATCCGCATGCGCCGTGGCGAGGGCAACTACCAGGGCGTGATCGGCAGCGGCCGCGGCAAGCGCATCACCGATGAAATCCGCAAGGAGTTCGACGCCTTCATCGCCACTGAGCAGCAGTTGCGCATGAGCCGCAATGAAAAGGTCAGCAGCGTCACGATTACGGTGATCACCGCGTTCGTGCTGTTCATCGTGGCCCTCAGCGCGTTGCTGGCCTACTTGGGCCGACGCGACCTGCTGGCGTTGTCCGATACCTATGCGAGCAACCTGCAAGCCCAGCAGCGCGCAGCCGAGCGCCTGGAACAGCATGCCTGGCTGCGCAATGGCCAGACCCAGCTGTCGCAGCAGGTGCTCGGCCAACTGACCCTGCCCATGTTGGGCGACAACGTGCTGCGCTTCTTCGCCAGCTACCTGGGCAGCGTGGTCGGCGCGTTCTATGTGCGTGATGAGCAAGGGCAGTTGCTGCGCGTGGCCAGTTATGGCCTGGATGCCGAGCAACAGGCTCGCGAACAGCTGCTGGGCAGCCATGACGGCCTGCTGGCACAGAGCGTGCGCGAAGGGCGTCTGCTGCGCCTGGACGAGTTGCCTGAAGACTACTACCGCCTGAGCTCGGGCCTGGGCCGTGGACTGCCGCGCAGCGCCATGATGGTGCCGGTAAGCGATGATGGCCAGATCAATGGCGTGCTCGAGCTGGGCTTCCTGCGTCCGTTGCAGGACCGCGACAGTGAGCTGCTCGAACGCATCGCCGGCAACCTGGGCATCTCCATCGAGACCGCACGCTACCGCCAGCGTCTTCAGGAAGTGCTGGCCGAGACCCAACAGCTCAACGAAGAGTTGCAGGTCCAACAGGAAGAACTCAAGACCGCCAACGAAGAGCTCGAAGAGCAGTCGAGGGTGCTCAAGGAGTCCCAGGCGTATCTGGAAACCCAGCAGGCGGAGCTGGAACAGACCAATGAGCAACTGGCCGAGCGCACCGACGCGCTGGACCTCAAGAACAGCGAGCTGAACAAAGCCCAGGTGGAGTTGCAAGCCCGCGCCGAAGACCTCCAGCGTTCGAGCAAGTACAAGTCCGAGTTCCTCGCCAACATGTCCCACGAGCTGCGTACGCCGCTCAACAGCTCGCTGATCCTGGCCAAGCTGCTGGCCGAGAACGGCGAGGGCAACCTCAGCGAGGAGCAGGTCAAGTTCGCCGAGTCGATCTATTCGGCGGGCAACGACCTGCTCAACCTGATCAACGACATCCTTGACATCGCCAAGGTCGAAGCCGGCAAGCTCGAAGTGCGCCCCGAAACCACCCCGGTGGTGCGTCTGGTCGAAGGCTTGCAGGCGATGTTCCAGCCACTGGCCGACGACAAGGGCCTGGCCTTCACCGTGCAGGTCGAGCCGCAGGTGCCGGCGACCCTGTTCACCGACCGCCAGCGCCTGGAGCAGATCCTCAAGAACCTGCTGTCCAACGCCATCAAGTTCACCGAGCGCGGCCAGGTCAGCCTGAGCATCAGCCAGCAGGTCGGCATGGGCATCGTCTTCGCCGTGCGCGACAGCGGCATCGGTATTGCCGCCGACCAGCAACAGGCGATCTTCGGCGCCTTCCACCAGGTCGACGGCACCAGCAACCGGCGCTACGGCGGCACTGGGCTGGGGCTGTCGATTTCCCGCGACCTGGCGCATTTGCTGGGCGGGCAGATCAGCGTCGACAGCAGCCCCGGCCAGGGCAGTGTGTTCAGCCTCATCTTGCCGGAGCGTTTCGAGGACGTGGTCGAACAGGGCGAGGTGCACAGCCTGCGCTCGACCGTTGACGAACTGCCGCCGATGCCTCGAGTGGCAGCCCCAGCGCCGGTTGCGCGCCAGGCTCCAGCGTTCACGGACGACCGCGATGGCGCACCGTTCAGCAATCGCTGCATCCTGGTGATCGAGGACGAGCCGAACTTCGCCCGTATCCTCTTCGACCTGGCCCATGAGCTGGGCTACAGCTGCCTGGTAGCGCAGGGCGCCGACGAGGGCTTCGAGCTGGCGGCGCAGTACCTGCCCGACGCCATCCTGCTGGACATGCGCCTGCCCGACCACTCCGGGCTCACGGTTTTGCAGCGCCTCAAGGAGCAGGCCGGTACCCGGCATATCCCGGTGCACATCATTTCGGTGGAGGACCGTGTCGAGGCGGCCATGCACATGGGCGCGGTGGGCTATGCGGTCAAGCCCACCAGCCGCGAGGAACTCAAGGAGGTGTTCGCGCGCCTGGAAGCCAAGCTCACCCAGAAGCTCAAGCACATCCTGCTGGTCGAGGACGACGACCTGCAGCGCGAAAGCATCGCTCGCCTGATCGGCGACGACGACATCGAGATCACCGCCGTGGCCATGGCCCAGGATGCCCTGGAGCTGCTGCGCGAAAACATCTACGACTGCATGATCATCGACCTGAAGCTGCCTGACATGCTCGGCAACGAGCTGCTCAAGCGCATGACCGCCGAGGACATCCGCAGCTTCCCGCCGGTGATCGTCTACACCGGGCGCAACCTTACCCGCGAAGAAGAGGCCGACCTGCTCAAGTACTCGCGCTCGATCATCATCAAGGGCGCGCGCTCGCCCGAGCGGCTGCTCGATGAGGTCACGCTGTTCCTGCACAAGGTCGAGTCGCAGCTGTCCCACGACCGCCAGCGCATGCTCAAGACCGCGCGCAGCCGCGACAAGGTGTTCGAGGGGCGCAAGATACTGCTGGTGGACGATGACGTGCGCAACATCTTCGCCCTCACCAGTGCCCTGGAGCACAAGGGCGCCATCGTCGAGATCGGCCGCAATGGCCGCGAGGCCCTGGAGCGCCTCGAACAGCACGACGACATCGACCTGGTGCTGATGGACGTGATGATGCCGGAGATGGACGGCTACGAGGCGACCCGGCTGATTCGCCAGCAGCCGCGATGGCGCAAGCTGCCGATCATCGCCGTTACCGCCAAGGCCATGAAGGACGACCAGCAGCGTTGCCTGCAAGCCGGCGCCAATGACTACCTGGCCAAGCCAATCGACCTGGACCGCCTGTTCTCGTTGATTCGCGTTTGGCTGCCGCAACTGGAGCGAATTTGATTAGCGAACGTAACACCGATATCGAGATCCGGCTGTTGATAGAGGCGATCTACCTCAAGTACAGCTACGACTTTCGTGATTATTCCGGCGCCTCGATCAAGCGCCGGATACTGCATGCACTGCACCAGTTCGAGTGCCGTACGGTGACGGCCCTGCAAGAGCGGGTGCTGCATGACCCAGGTATGTTCATGCAACTGTTGCAGTACCTGACGATCCCGGTCAGCGAGATGTTCCGCGACCCCGGCCACTTCCTCGCCCTGCGCGAAGAAGTGGTACCGCTGTTGCGTACCTGGCCGTCGATCAAGATCTGGATCGCCGGTTGCAGTACCGGCGAAGAGGTGTATTCGATGGCCATCCTGCTGCGCGAGGAAGGGCTGCTCGAGCGCACCATCATCTACGCCACCGACATCAACCCGCATTCGCTGGACAAGGCCAAGCAGGGCATCTACTCGATGGCCAGCATGCACGGCTATGCCGAGAACTACCGCAAGGCCGGCGGGCGCCGTGATTTCTGCGAGTACTACACCGCGGCCTACGGCAACGCGATCATGGACAGCAGCCTGCGCGACAACGTGACCTTCGCCGACCACAGCCTGGCCACCGACAGCGTGTTTTCCGAGGTGCAGCTGGTGTCGTGCCGCAACGTGCTGATCTATTTCAACAAGGACTTGCAGGACCGCGCCCTGGGGTTGTTCCACGACTCGCTCTGCCACCGCGGCTTCCTGGTGCTGGGCAGCAAGGAGTCGGTGGACTTTTCCGCCTACGCCGAGCGCTTCCAGGCGCTGGTGCGGCCCGAACGGATCTACCGCAAGTCATGAAAGGCGTGCGTGCGGTGGTAATCGGCGCCTCGGCGGGTGGCGTGACGGCGCTGTTCAAGGTGCTTGGCGAGCTGTCGGCAGACTTCGCCATTCCACTGTTGTGCGTGCTGCACCTGCCGGACGACCGTCATAGCCAGCTGGCCGAGGTCATGCAGCGACGCCTGAACCGGCCGGTGCACGAGGCACGTGACAAGGAGCCGATCGTTGCCGGGCAGATCTACGTGGCGGGGCCGGGCTACCACCTTTCGGTGGAGCGTGACCTGCGGATGTCGCTGAGCCAGGAAGCACCGGTGCATTTTTCCCGCCCGGCGATCGATTTCCTGTTCCAATCGGCGGCCGATGCGTATGGTGACGGCTTGCTTGGTGTGTTGCTGACGGGGGCCAACGAGGACGGCGCCCAGGGCCTTGCCTACATAAAAGCGCAGGGGGGGCGGACGGTGGTCCAGGACCCTCGTGATGCCCAAGTCGCGCTGATGCCGGAGGCCGCATTGGCCCTGCATCGGCCTGACCATCTTCTTTCTCTCAATGGTATCGGGCAATTGCTCGCTACCCTGGAACCCTGAGCATGTTGAGCCCTATCACTGCCAAGCTGCTGATCGTCGACGACCTGCCGGAAAACCTGCTGGCCCTCGACGCCCTGATCCAGGGTGAAGGCCGCGAAGTCCAGCAGGCGCAGTCGGCCGAGCAGGCCTTGTCGTTGTTGCTCGAGCACGAATTCGCCCTCGCGATCCTCGATGTGCAGATGCCGGGCATGAATGGTTTCGAACTGGCCGAGCTGATGCGCGGCATGGAAAAGACCAAGAACATTCCCATCGTCTTCGTCAGCGCCGCCGGTCGCGAGATGAACTACGCCTTCAAGGGTTACGAAAGCGGCGCGGTGGACTTCCTGCACAAGCCGCTGGACACCCAGGCGGTGAAAAGCAAGGTATCGGTGTTCGTCGACCTGTACCGCCAGCGCAAGATCCTCGGCCGTCAGCTGGAGGCCCTGGAGCGCAGTCAGCAGGAGCAGAAACAGCTGCTGGCGCAGTTGCAGGTGGCGCGCAGCGAACTGGAACACGCGGTGCGCATGCGCGATGACTTCATGTCGATCGTCTCCCACGAAGTGCGCACGCCACTCAATGGACTGATCCTGGAAACCCAGCTGCGCAAGTTGCACCTGGCCAAGGGCAACCTGGCAGCGTTCACCAGCGACAAGCTGCAAGCCATGGTCGAGCGTGATGAGCGGCAGATCAACAGCCTGATCCGCCTGGTGGAGGACATGCTCGACGTTTCGCGCATTCGCACCGGCAAGCTTTCGCTGCGTCCCAGGCTGTTCGACCTGGGGCAACTGGTGCGTGGCCTGGTAGAAAACTTCACGGCCCAGGCCGTTGCGCTGGACACGCATATCGAGTTGCAGCAGTGCGAGTCATTGCAGGGCGAGTGGGATGAGTTCCGCATCGAACAGGTGGTGGCCAACCTGTTGTCCAACGCCTTGCGCTATGGCGAGCGCAAGCCGGTGCAGGTACGCGTGCTGCTGCGCGACGGCAAGGCCTGCGTGCAGGTGCAGGACCATGGCATGGGCATCAGCCTGGCCAACCAGCAACGCATCTTCCAGCAGTTCGAGCGCGTTGCGGTGCAGCAGGCCACGGGGGGGCTGGGGCTGGGGCTGTATATCTCCGAACAGATCGTCCACGCCCATGGCGGGCGGATTATGGTGGAAAGTGCTGAAGGTCGTGGCGCCACTTTCAGCGTACTGCTGCCGTTGGTCACGGCTAGCCAACAAAGCGACCCGGCGCGGCAACCTCTGCGCGAGCCTGGGGTCTGATGGCCAACCTATTGAATATCAAGGCGTTGTCATGAGTGAAGATGCACAAGATGTAGTGCTGGTGGTCGAGGATGAACCGGCCATCCGCATGATCCTGCGGGACTACCTGGCAGGCGAGGGCTACCACGTGCTGGTAGCCGAGGATGGCGAGCAGGCTTTCGAGATCCTCGCCAGCAAGCCGCACCTGGACCTGATGGTGACCGACTTTCGCCTGCCCGGTGGCATTTCCGGCGTGGAAATCGCTGAACCGGCGGTGAAGCTGCGGCCGGACCTGAAAGTGATCTTCATCAGCGGCTACCCGGCGGAGATCCTCGAGTCTGGCAGCCCGATCGCGCGCAAGGCGCCGATCCTGGCCAAGCCGTTCGACCTGGACACCCTGCACGAGCAGATCCAGCAGCTGTTGCGCTGAGGGGGCAGGTTCGCACTGCCAGCAAGAGCGCCGTCCCAGCCGGTAGGAGCGCAGCTCTCGCGCCGACCGTCAGCGCGCCTGCCCCGAACTGCGTTCGCGCAGCGCCTTGGCAACCTCGGCCTCGATGGCGTAGGCCGGCCCCTCCAGGGCATTGAAGTCCCGCGTATAACGCCGCGCGAACTCCTCGACCCCCAATTCCTGGTACTGCTGCACGTGCTTGAGCTCATGGGCCCACAACGCCACGTTGTCCTCGGCATCCGGCGCGCGGCGGAAGATGATGGTGTCGATCAGGGTCAGGGCATTCACGTCTGGGTTGTGCAGCAAGGCATTGGCTGCGCTGAGCTGTTGCGGGTCACCCACCCGGTAGCGTGCAGCATCGAGTACGGCGAAGTCGTACCAGGGTTCGAGCTGGGCGCGCACATGCAGGGGAATCGGCTGGGTGCCCGCGGTGCTTGCCTCATCGCGTGCCTGTTGCAGGGCGAACACCAGGCTGGCGCTGGCCATGCGCTCCACATCCCCCAGCACCTGGCCTGGGTCGATCGGTGCGCAGAAGCAACCCATCAGGCAGACCTGGTACTGGCCGGGTGGGCAGGTATTTTCAGCGTGGGCGGTAACGCTCAGGACCAGGCCCAACAGCAGGCTAGTGTTTTTCATCCAATGCCCTGTCGACGAAATCTTGGCTGGCCTGCAGCAACTGAGCCTGGACCGTTTCACTGGCCAGCATGCGCCCGACCACCACTGCGCCGACGCACTGGCTGATCAAGGCCCAGGCCAGTTGCTCGTCCTCCAAGGTCATGCTCCACGCCGCGTGCAATTGCACCAACCAGTGTTCGGCCTCTTCGCGGACCTGCGGTTGTGCACGGGCGATTTCCACGCCCAGCGGCGGGATTGCGCAGCCACCCTCGGTGTTGTGCAGGTGGGCCAGGCTCAGGTACTGCGCCAGACAACGGCGCAGACGCTGGCGGTCGGCGCCCTTGCTGGCCAGGCGCGCCAGCGGGCTGTGGCCAAGCTCGTGGCGTACCACTTCGGTGAACAGATCGTCCTTGGACGGGAAGTGGTTATAGAAGGCGCCACCCGTCAGGCCGATGGCCTTCATCAACCCAGCCACGCCGGTGCTGGCGAAACCACCACGCTTGGCCAGGGCGCCACTGCTGGCGAGCAGCTTCTCGCGGGTCTGTTGCTTGTGATCAACGGAATAACGCATCCGCGTACCTCAGGTGCTGGCTTGACGGTTCGGTGATCGTAGCATAGCGTTCGTTTACTAAACGATCGTTCATTAAAGTGAGGCCCCAATGACACAACGACAAAAAGTGGCCCTGGTAATCGGTGCGGGCGACGCGACAGGCGGTGAAATCGCCAAGCGCTTCGCCCGCGAGGGTTATGTGGCCTGCGTCACCCGGCGCCAGGCGCAGAAGCTGCAACCGCTGGTGGATGAGATTCGTGCCGCAGGTGGCCAGGCCCATGGCTTTGGCTCCGATGCGCGCCAGGAAGAAGAGGTGGCCGAGCTGGTCGAGACCATCGAGCGCGATATCGGCCCCATTGAAGCGTTCGTGTTCAATATCGGCGCCAACGTGCCTTGTTCGATCCTCGAGGAAACCCCGCGCAAGTACTTCAAGATCTGGGAAATGGCCTGCTTCGCCGGCTTTCTCAGCGGGCAGGCGGTGGCCAAGCGCATGGTTGGCCGCGAGCGCGGTACGCTGATTTTCACCGGTGCCACGGCGGGCACTCGAGGCGCTGCGGGCTTCGCGGCATTCGCCGGGGCCAAGCATGCACTGCGCGCCCTGGCCCAGAGCATGGCGCGCGAGCTGGGGCCACGGAACATCCATGTCGCCCACGTGGTGGTCGACGGGGCGATCGACACCGCGTTCATTCGCGACAACTTCCCCGAGCGCTACGCCCTCAAGGATCAGGACGGTATCCTCGACCCCGCGCATATCGCCGACAGCTACTGGTTCCTGCACACCCAGCCAAGGGATGCCTGGACTTTCGAACTCGACCTGCGCCCCTGGATCGAACGCTGGTAACCCTGCTGACAGACACAAGGACTGAAGCATGAGCAAGACTGTGGAATTTTTCTTCGACCTGGGCAGCCCGGCCAGCTACCTGGCCTGGACCCAGTTGCCAGCGCTGTGCGCCCGCCACGACGCCACCCTGGTGTATCGCCCGATGCTGTTGGGCGGTGTGTTCCAGGCCACCGGCAATGCCTCGCCGGCCATGGTGCCGGCCAAGGGGCGGCACATGCTGGTAGACCTGTCGCGCTTTGCCGAGCGCTACGGCGTGGCCTTCGGCCTGCCGCCGGGGTTCCCGGTAAATACCCTGGCGCTGATGCGTGGGGCCGCCGGCATGCAGTTGCGCAATCCGGAACGTTTCGAGGCGTTGCTTGCGCTGCTGTTCAACGGGCTTTGGGCGCAGCGGCGTAACCTTTCCGACCCCGCGACACTTCAACAAACCCTCGTCGAAGGTGGCTTCGACCCGGAGCAGTTGCAGGCCCTGGCAAGTGATGCCGAGGTCAAGGCACAGCTTCGTGCAACCACCGAGGAAGCCGTGGCGCGCGGTGTGTTCGGCGCGCCGACGATGTTTGTGGGGCAGCAGATGTTCTTCGGCCAGGACCGCCTGGATTTCGTCGAGGCGGCCTTGGCCTGAAGAGTCAGAAGTTCGCCGGGGTGTTGGCGCTGATGATTTCCGCTTCGTCGGGGCCGACGTTCTTGAAACTGTGGGGCAGGGTGGTGGGAATGTAGTAGCCATCGCCCGCGTTGAGCACGCTGACCTGGCCATCGACCCACAGCTCGATGGTGCCGCGGGTGACCAGGCCGCATTCCTCGCCTTCGGCGTGCACGATCGGCTCGCCGGAATCGGCACCTGGTGCATAGAGCTCGCGCAACATGCGCATCTGCCGGCCTTCGACACTGGCACCGACCAGCAGCATGCGCAGGCCGTTGCGGCCAAGATCGGGTTGTTCGCCACCGCGGAAGACGAAACGCTCTTCGCGTGCGGGCTCATCGAAACTGAAGAACTCCGCCAGGCTCATGGGGATGCCTTCGAGGAGCTTTTTCAGGGAACTGACCGAAGGGCTGACGCGGTTCTGTTCGATCTGCGAAATCGTCGAATTGGTCAGGCCACTGCGGCGGGCCAGTTCACGTTGGGAGAGGTTGTTGCGTTCACGCACCAGTTTGAGTCGTGTCCCGGTGTCCATAGCCGCCTTGAGAATGAGTGTAGGGGTGTCAAAAATAGTGGGCATCGCATTAAAACATACTCTGCAAGGCAACGCGCTGTGCTTGTCAGCGGCCTTTTGCGGCGCGGCTCGGCCATAGGCCGACCACCAGCAACAACGTGGCCACCGCCAGGAACGGTAGGCGCGGGTCGACGGCATACACCAGGGTGCCTGCCAGTGGCCCGATCACTGCGCCCATACCCTGCGCGGCGCTTACCGAGCCTGCGGTGGCACCTTGCTCGCTGGCTTGCATGGCATTGGCCGCCAGGGCCGAGAATGCCGGGAAGACGAAGCCCATGCCAGCTGCCGCGACGAAGAAGCAGGCCCATAGCGAAGGTGCCGTGGCCGCCAGCGCTCCCGCCGCAAAGCCAAGGGCCGAGATGCTGGCACCTACCCTGATCATCTTCTGCGCTGGCCATTCCAGCTGGCGCAGCACCATCTGTGACAGGATCAGCGCCACCCCGACCGTGGTCAGGGCGATGCCGGCCGCCTGGGCAGCCTCGGCCGGGGCCAGTTGCAGGCGGTCCAGGGCGAAAAAGCCGACGGTGATCTGCGACACCGTCACGCTGAGCATGGCGGTGAACGCCACCACCAACGGGCGACGCAGGCGAGGGTCGCCCAGGCGCACCGGGCTTGGGGGATGGCGATGGGGCAAGTGCTGCGGCATGAATGTGCACAGCAGCACCACGAACGCTGTCGCCGGTAGCAGCGACATCACGTAGAACGGCATGCTCAGGCTATGGTGCGCCAGCAGCGCCGCCACGGCGGGTCCGAGCACCAGGCCGACGGCGTTGGCTGCACCCAGCGAGGCCATGGCGCGGGCACGTTGCTGCGGCGCGATGTGGTCGGCGACCAGCGCATTGCCGCCCACTGGAATCGCGGCATAGAAGGCGCCGATCAGCCCGCGGGTGAGCATCAGGCCGACGAAGGCCAGGGTTGCCCCTGGCAGCCAGCGCAAGGCGCCGTCGATGAACAGGCACAGCGCCCAGTACGCCAGGGTGAAGCCCGCGCAGCCCAGCAACAGTACCCGGCGGCGTCCCAGGCGATCGGCGGCGCGGCCCCAGGGACGGGCCAGCAGCACCCAGACCACACCTGCCACGGTGACCGCCGCGCCGGCCTGCCAGGTGGGCATTTCCAGTAGCCGGGCGATGGGGCCGATCAGGGCGACGAAGGCCATCATCGACATAGTGCAGGCCATGTTCACCAGCAGCAGCGGACGCAAGTCGAGGGTAGACGCGGCAGGTTCTGATGCGGGGGTCATCGAGCAGGTCCAGGCGGGCGGGAAAAGGGTCGATGGTAGTGATAACGATCTACCTCTGTCGACCCTGTCCTACATTCGCCGTGGACTTATTCGCTGCGACGTAGCGGGCCTGGCCACATGCTGCGCAATACGCCGTCGCGGCGCACCAGGGCGTGCACCAGTGCTGCGCCGAGGTGGGCCAGTATCGTTGCGAACAACAGGTACCCGGCCCAGCCGTGGGCTTGGCGTAACACAGCGTACAGTTGCAGGTCATGGGGCATGATTGCCGGCAGTTGCAGGGGGCGTGGGTAGCCGCCGGCCGAGAGCATCGCCCAGCCAAGCAGGGGCATGGCCAGCATCAGTGCGTACAAGGCCAGGTGCGACGCGCCCGCGACCAGGCGCTGCAGGGGCGGCAGATCGCTGGGCAGCAGTGGGTGCGGCAGGCTCAGGCGCAGGCCGATGCGCACCAGTACCAGGGCCAGCAGCGCGAGGCCAGTGGCCTTGTGCAGCTCGACCAGCAGCGGGTAGCGGGTCGACAGGTCGCTGACCATGCTCACGCCGATGAACAGCATCGCCAGGATCAGCACGGCCATCAGCCAATGCAGCAGGCGCGCCAAAGGGTGGAAGGCATTGGGTTTCATGGGCGGCCTCCTGTGCCGTGGGTTTCGCGGCTACGGCGGTTGAAAGACTCCGAATAGGCTGACGAGCGCGCTGCCAGGATCGGGTCGGCGGAAGGCTCGATGCCCTGCGGCAGGATCAACGGGTCGAAGTTCAGGTCGCGGCAGGCGCCTTGCTCGGGGGCATCGACGTGCTCGATTACCAAGGTGCCGGCATCGACGCTGCGTCGTTGCGCCGGCCAGGGCTTGGCCGGGTCGTCCACCGGGTCGCCGGGGTCGGCCAGGGTCAGGCGCAGGGTCCAGCGCAACGGGCCTTGGGCCAGGCGTTGTTGCAGGTCATGTTGCAGGTACTGTTGGTCTTCGACCTGGGCCGGCAGCGCCGCAAAGGGCGTTTGCGGCTCCAGGCGCCAGCGTACCGGCTGGGCCTTGCCACTGGCGTCGACCAGTCGGAAGGCGTTGATGCTGTTGTAGTCGGTGCTGGCGAAGCTGTCGCTGGCCTTGTAGCTGGCCGACCACTGGCGGAAAGGCGCGCTTTCCGGGTGGGCGGCGAAGAAGGCCTGGACTTTCGCCGGGTCCGGCTTGCCGGTGCCTGGCACCGCCGTGGTCGCCACGACCAATTCATAGAAAGCCTGCGGGGTGCTGACGGGCAGCACCGGCGGGTTGTTCATCCCGGTGCGCCAGACTTGACCATCGTCAGTGCTCAACTGGATCGCCAGGCTGCGGGTGGGCACGCTGGTATCCGGGCTGTAGGGGTTGGCGCCGCCGATGGCGAAGCGGCCGATCACCGGCACGCGTGCCTGGCTGAACGCCCGCGCGGTGGAGAATGCCGCGGCCTGACCGCTGCTCTGGAAATAGCCACTGACGCATAGGCCCTTGGCGTGGTTCTTGCGATAACCAGGGTGCTGGCCCGCCTGGGCCTCGAAGGTATCGATGATGCGCTGGGGTGTCAGCTTCGGCTGGCCGAGCCAGCCGGCGGCATAGGCGAAGCAGGCGCCCAGGGCCAGGACTCCGGCAGCGATGGCTGCCAGGCGCACGGCCTTGGCAGGGCCTTGCAGGGGTGTGTTCATGGGGACGGTCCGCGTCGATGAATGAGCCGGTACGACGAGCGGCCAGGATTTTTATTCCCGCCAAGGGAATACATTTCATGTCGCCGCGTCTGCCCTTTACACTGACTGCCCCATGGGGCCTGGACCCGACCATGCGTGACCTGGATGAACAACAATGGCGCGAGCTGCTGCAAAGCCTGCGCCGTTTCGCCCTGTGGCTGACCCGCGAGAGCGGCAGCGCCGACGACCTGGTGCAGGCCACGGTCGAGCGCGCCCTGGCCCGCAGCGACCAGCAGCGCGAGACGCAAAGCCTGCGTGCCTGGTTGTTCACCATCCTTTACCGCCTGTTTCTCGACGGCAAACGCCGCGACCGCCTGCATGCGCGCTGGCTGGGCTGGTTCGGGCGCGGGCAGGCGGCCGAGGAGGCGAGCGGCTGGGATACCGAGAACATCGTTTTGGCCCAGGCCGACTTGCAAGCCTTTGCGCTTCTGCCCAGCGAGCAGCGCGCCTTGCTCTTGCTGGTGAGCGTGGAAGGGCTGAGCTACAAGGAGGTCGCCCAGGCCCTGGATATTCCCATTGGCACGGTGATGTCGCGGCTTTCGCGCGCCCGTGCGGCACTGCGTCAATTGACCGAGGGCAAGCCGCTGTCCCCGGCCTTGCGGAGACTGAAATGACACGCCTGATTCCCACCGAGCAAGAGTTGCATGCCTACATCGACGAGCGCCTGGAGCCTGCGCGGCGAGCCGAGGTGCAGGCCTGGCTTGCCGCCAACCCGGAGCAGGCCGAGCGTATCGAGGCGTGGCGCAACGATGCCCGGCGCCTGCGTACCGCCCTGGCGGGGCTCAGCGAAATGCCACACAACCCCGCGCTCGAACTGAGTCGCTTGCGTCGGCGCCTGCGCC
>NZ_JAVAYC010000016.1:0-108414 GCF_042709235.1 Pseudomonas sp. LS_2
TCGTCTGGACTGTTGCGCACCAAGAGCAAGAGCAAAGGCAAAGGCAAAGGCAAAGGCAAAGGCAAAGGCAAAGGCAAAGGCAAAGGCAAAGGCAAAGGCAAAGGCAAAGGCAAGAGCGGGTGCGAGGCGCTGCGCGCTCGCTGGAGCCAGAGCCAACATCAGGTAAAACAGCCAACCGCATTGATCCATCCATCCCCCCCTCTCTACAATCCCTGCCACCTCAACGCTGCCACAGGCCCCCACTCATGGATGAAAACGCGCAGCACTGGCTCCACGCCCTCTCGGCCCCCATGGCCGCCCTAAACGGCGCCAGCTACACCGCCGCCGACTATCACGAAGATGAAGACCGCACCGACCTCGAACGCTGGTGGGGCATCGCCAACCGCCCCCAACTGCTGGATATCCTGGGCATGGCCGACAACGGCCACGCCAGCGAACTGAGCGAAGCCTACTGGCAGTTCCAACGCTGCCTGCCCAGCCAATGGCAGGCCCTACTCGCCCGCCTGCCCTTGCGCGAACGGGTCAAGCATGAATATGCAGCACGCACCTACCCTGATTGCGGCCCCGGCGGCACCCGCGCGTGGGACCTCGGCCGCATGAGTTTCCTGCTGCGCGCCGGGGTGAAGAAAGGCTTCGTCAGCCACGAAGAAAGCCTCTACCTGCATCACCGCCTGGCCCTGCGCGCCCGCCACTACTACAACAATTGGGACAGCTACCTGGCCGGCTACCTGTTCGGCAAGGCGCTGTGGAACGTCACGGACAGCAGCGACGAAACCCTGGCCGCCAACCTCGAACGCCAAGGCAGCGAACACTGGAACCGCTGCATCCTGCTCAACATCCGCCTCGGCGCCGACACCCTGCTCGCCAGCCTGCCCTGGGACATGCCCTTGCCAGAACCACACCGCCCAAGCTCACTGGAAGAGGACTGCTGGTCATGAGTTGCTGGATCCACCTGGGCATCGAACCCACCCAGGACCTGAACATCATTCGCCAGGCCTACCGCAACCGCCTGCCGGCGCACCACCCCGAGACCGACCCGCAAGGCTTCCAGGCCCTGCGCGAAGCCTATGAGCAAGCCCAGCGCCTGGCTCGCGAACACGAAACCCTGGTCGATGCGCCCGAACCCGTGGAGCAGGACGAGCCCCACACAGCCCTACAGGGCTTCCACCAACTGCTGGAAGAACCCGCACTGCGCTTCGACCCGCAAGCCTGGCAGCGCTATATCGCAGAACTCGACGAACTGCCACTGGAGCAACTGGAGGACGTCAGCTCCCAACTGCTGCATGGCCTGCGCCAGTGCGGCCCGATCTCCCACACCTGCGCCAACCTGCTGGCCGAGCGCCTGGGCTGGGCCGACCAGGTGCTGCGCATGAACGATGCCCAGGAGGTGGAGGCATTCCTTGCCCGCCTGGCCGAACCGGACCCGTTCGACACGGTGCTGATGCGCGACTGGCCGCCGACCACGCAGCTGGAAACCCTATGGTATTTCCGTACCCTGGTCTTCTGCTTCCAGCAACGCCCGCTGTTCGAGTTCGAGCACTTCGCACGCCAGCACACCTGTTTGGCGATCCCCGACGACGACGCCCTGGTACAACGCCTGACCGAGCAGTTCAGCCTGGCCGGTATCGCCAGCCCGACCTTCCACGCGCTGCTCCAGGCACGCCACGCCCAGGCTCCCGACGACGCCGATCTGCTCTACCTGCTGGCGCGCCAGGCCGATGCCTTGGGCAACGAACAACAGGCACAGGCATGCTGGCTGCGGTTGTGGCGCGAACACCGCCACCCCCTGGCCGAACGCTGGCTACTCGACCTGTGCGCACGCCTGCAACCCCAACGCCTGCCTTTGCTGATCCAGGCCCTGGACACACAACATGCACCCGCCACCTGGCCCACCGACCTGGCCGACCCGGCCCAGGCCTTCGGCAGCCCGGCGCAGACGCCACAAACCCTGGCGCGCTGGTCCGCAGCCGCGCGCCTGGGGCTCGACGGCATTGCCGCGACCTTCATCGATTGGAGCCTGGATGGCGACGATGAACTGCCACTGCTCGCCTGGCTGCTGCAAGACCAGCCCGACCACGCCCTGCACCGCCTGTACTGGCAAGCCTGGGCCTTGCAGCGCGGCGAGGCCGGTTTGCTGCGCAGCATCCTCGCCGAACGCCCCGGCGATGACCTGTTCGATACGCTGATCCTCGAGGGTTTCCAGCAGCAAGCGCGGCGGCACCTGCATTGGCTGGAGCAGTCGCCGGTGGTGCAGGCCCTGGTGCGCTTCTGTGCAAGCGACGACCCGAACACGCCCCTGTCCGAAGCACTCGACGAGGAACACAACCGCCCGGTCTGCCGCGAATGGCTACGCCGTGTGCGGACGTACTCGGCCCCGGCCGTGCTCGGCCTGAACCAGCACTTCGAGATGCGTCGCCTGTTCACCGCGCCGTTCGCCCTGGTGACCCAGGGCGAACTGGCCGACAACGGTATTCTCCTTCCGCCCATGCCCGAAGGCGAAGCCTTGTGGCACTGGCATCGCCAGCAACTGTTCATGCTGGCCCTGGCCGACCAGCCGGAGCGCTGGATGGCCATGCTTCCCGATGGCCTGGCACAGCAACTGGCCTACCCCATCGACCACCCGTTCGTCGCCACCCACCAGTTGCTGCTCGAACAGCAGGCCGATGGGCATAGCAACGCGCTGCTGGGCTGGCTGGACGACCACGATCCGCTGCAAGCCTTCATCGCCAGCCGCTTGCTGACCCTGGCCTATGTCTTCAACGCCAGCCGCCTGCCCAGTGCCAGGCGCTTGCTGGAGTGCCTGGAGAACGACACCGACACCCTAGACGAGCACCCCCTGGGCTACCTGCTGCTGTGCGCAGTGCTGTACCACGACCCGGCGCTCGACACTGCGCAACGTGCACGCCTGCGCGACCGCCTGGATGCCCTGGGCAACGACAGCCCTTGGTTCGCGCCGCTGCGCGACGGGCTGGTCAAGGGCAAGGTCAAGACCCTGGCACGCAACACGCTGGAACAGGAGGAAGGCGTCGACACGCAAATGTTCAACGACGCCCTGAAAGCCTTCAACCACCTGGTGGACAGCTGCACCACACCGCCCACCCGCCTGCTTCTGCGCTTGCAGAAAGGCAAGGACGACCCCGCCCAGGACACCGGCCTGCGCTGCGCGATCATGGCCTTGCTGGGCTGGTCCGAACGGCTGCTGCTGGAACACGCCGCCAAGCCGGTCGCCCCGCCCTGGGCCGTCTGGCGCCTGGGCAGCCGTATCGGTCGCGGCGACCTGGCGGCGCAGTTGGTGGTGATGATGTTGATCGGTGCGGCCGCACGGGCCTACAGCGTCACCCTGGTGCTGCTGGCACTGCTGGTGCTCAGCGCGCTACTACGGCGCTTGCGGGACCTGGGCAGGGGCGTACCCACGCTGGTATTGCTGGTGATGGCCAGTCGCTTGCTGCCGGTGCTGCCGTTCGTGCTGCTGGGGGTAGCTGGCGACAAGCTACCGAACCGCTACGGCCCGTCACCCGGCGCGCCGGACCAACTGCAGGATGGCCTGCAAGTGGCCCTGCGCCGGCTGATTCATCAATAGCGCAGCTCGTCCAGCGCCTGGCTCAACTGCTGGCGCTGGCGGCTGATTTCCCCGGCCTGCTGGCCTGCCAGCACGGCATTGAAAGCATCCAGCCAACTGCCGATCAAATCGCGCTCATCGCCCAAGCTCTGCATCCAGGCCCGCTCCAGGCGGGCCAGCAGGGTACGGTTGGGCAAGGCGTCGCGGGGGTGGATCTTCAGGCGCGCCAGGCGCTCGTGGCTGGCCTGGCGGGCGACCGCGTCCAGACCGGTGGGGCTGCGGTCGATGCTGTGGCTGTGCTTCTGCCCGGTTTCGAGGAAGGTCACATCTACCTCCAGCAGGCCGTTGATGTCGTAGCTGAAGCGAACGTCCAGCGATTGCACCTGCCCGGTCTGCTGCAACGGAATCTCGAAGCTGTCCACCAGGATGTTGTCGCGCACCCACGGGCGCTCGCCCTGGTACACCGCAATGCGCACGAATTTCTGCTCGGGGTGGCTGCTGAAGAAGCGCTGCACGCGGGACGTAGGTATGACGGTGTTGCGCTCGATGATCGGCGAGAACGCCCCGGTCACCTCCTCGCCGCGTGACGAGGCCACGCCCAGGGTGTAAGGGCACACATCGGTGAGGATCAGCTCGTCGATGGCTGCGTCGCGGGCCTTGCAGGCCGCCTGGCTGGCCGCGCCGAGGGCAACGATGGTGTCCGGGTCCAGGTGCCGGTAGGGCAAGCGACCGAACAGCTTGGCCACCAGCTGCTGGATCTGCGGCATGCGCGTGGCGCCGCCCACCAGCACCAGGCTGTCCAGCTCGCGCGGGCTAAGGCGTGCATCGCGCAGTGCCTGCTCGATCGGCGTACGCACCCGCGCCAGCAGGGGCGCCCAGATCGCTTGCAGCTTGAGCTCGTCGAGCTGCCATTCACGGGCCTGGCCGTCGCCGTTCCAGGCGAGCGTGCGCGCGCCCTCGCCCAAGCCGCGCTTGAGCTGCTCGACCGCATCGTGAAGGCTGGCCAGGGCCTGGGGTTCGAGCTGCTCGGCCTTGAGCTGCCAGTCACGCAGGCAAGCGGCCAGCAGGGCGTCGGTAAAATCTTCACCGCCGAGGTAGTTGTCACCCGTCGAGGCATGCACCTCGATCAGCGGCAGCGCGTACTCCAGCACGGTGACATCGAACGTGCCGCCGCCCAGGTCGAACACCAGGGTGCGTTCGAACTTCTGTTCGTGCAGGCCGTAGGCCATGGCGGCGGCAGTGGGTTCGTTGATCAAACGCTGCACCTTCAGGCCCGCGAGCTCGGCGGCGAACACCGTGCGCTTGCGCTGCTCGTCGCTGAAATAGGCCGGCACCGAGATCACCGCTTCGCTCACCGGGCAGCCCAGCCAGGCCTCGGCATCCTGCTTCAGCGAACCCAGCACCAGGGCGGAGAGCTCTTCGGGGGTGAATGAATGCTCGCCAAGCTCGAAACGCTTGTCGCTGCCCATGAACCGCTTGAAGGCTGCGGCGCTGCGCTGCGGGTGGGTGGTCAGGCGGGCACGTGCGGCACTGCCGACCAGGATACTGCCGTCGTCGTCGACGCTGACCACCGAAGGGGTCAGCACTTCGCCCAGGGCGTTGGCGATAAGCTGCGCCTTGCCGTCCTGCCAGACGGCGATGAGGCTGTTGGTGGTGCCCAGGTCGATGCCCAGCAAAGGGGCGGCCTGCGTGGTGGAGGGAGCGGTACTGGCATCCTGCATGGTCGGTCTCTTGCTCGCGGTATGAGGGCGATTCTGACGCAATGAGGCCTTGAGTTGAAGGCTGCGGGGACTTGCTGAAATGCCATGGCGTAAACCACGAGCACCAATCGTGGCCCTTTCATCACCCTCGAATGCCTGTCCGGCCTGGCCATGGTGGCCATCGCGGCGCCCGGCGCGGTTGCGCAGTTCAGAAACAAAAAAAGCGACCCTAAGGTCGCTTTCTTTGTGGCTTCCGGGTGTTCAGTGGGCCCTGGAAGCTGGAATATGGCGCGGCGGACGGGACTCGAACCCGCGACCCCCGGCGTGACAGGCCGGTATTCTAACCGACTGAACTACCGCCGCGCTATACATCGAGTGGTGGGTGATGACGGGATCGAACCGCCGACCCTCTGCTTGTAAGGCAGATGCTCTCCCGGCTGAGCTAATCACCCTTCGTCTCGGTGTGGCGCGCATTCTACGGATGACGTACTACCCTGGCAAGCACTTTTTTAAAAAAATTTTGCAGTGCTTTCAACGACCTAGCATCACCACCCTTTTCTTCCTTATTTATCCGCTGCTGGCCCTCTGACAGGGTTGGCCGCGAACGCGCTCTCGGAGAATAATGCCCGCCTTATGCATTAAGGAGAGACACCCCCTCATGTGGTTCAAGAACCTGCTGACCTACCGCCTGACCCAGGACATCCCGTTCGAGCCCGAAGCGCTGGAAGCCGCCCTGGCCAGCAAGCCCGCCCGGCCCTGCGCCAGCCAGGAGCTGACCACCTACGGTTTCGTCGCCCCGTTCGGCAAGGGTGCAGACGCCCCCCTGGTGCATGTCAGCGGTGAGTTCCTGCTGATCGCCGCGCGCAAGGAAGAGCGCATCCTGCCCAGCAGCGTGGTCAACGACGCGGTCAAGGAAAAGGTCGAGGAAATCGAGACCGAGCAGATGCGCAAGGTCTACAAGAAAGAGCGCGACCAGATCAAGGACGAGATCATCCAGGCCTTCTTGCCGCGTGCGTTCATCCGCCGCTCGATGATCTTCGCTGCCATCGCCCCGCGCCTGGGCCTGATCCTGGTCAACTCGGCCAGCGCCAAGCGCGCCGAAGACCTGCTGTCGACCCTGCGCGAAGTGATGGGCTCGCTGCCGGTGCGTCCGGTCACGGTAAAGATCGCCCCGACCGCGACCATGACCGACTGGGTCAAATCGCAACAGGCCGCCGAAGGCTTCTATGTACTGGACGAGTGCGAGCTGCGCGACACCGCCGAAGATGGCGGCATCGTGCGCTGCAAGCGCCAGGACCTGACCGGCGAGGAGATCCAGCTGCACCTGAGCACCGGCAAGGTGGTGACCCAGCTGGCCCTGGCCTGGCAGGACAAGCTGTCGTTCGTGCTGGACGACAAGACGGTCATCAAGCGCCTGAAGTTCGAGGAGCTGCTGCAAGAGCAGGCCGAGCAGGATGCAGGCGACGAGGCCGAGCAGCAGTTCGACGCCAGCTTCACCCTGATGATGATGACCTTCAGCGAGTTTCTGCCGGTGCTGTTCGAAGCGCTGGGTGGCGAAGAGATTCCGCAAGGGGTCTGATTACCAATGCCCCCCCTGAGCCTGTAGAAGCGGGCTTGCCGCGAAGACGCCAGCGCGGTGCATGGCCAGGGCTTTGCCCTGGTTCGCGGGCAAGCCCGCTCCAACAGGTCCAGCGCACGTCCGTAAATCGCGAAAGGGCCCGACACAAAGACCACTGGTCCTCCGCGGTTGCCCTCCGCTCGGCAAATGTGCACTATAGTGCGCACTGTGAGGACGGCCTCACGACGCACCGCGTAATCATCCGGGGACGGCCCCATCATTCAACGATGGAGACACACCATGTCCTGGATCATCCTGTTCTTCGCCGGCCTGTTCGAAGTCGGCTGGGCTGTCGGCCTGAAGTACACCGACGGTTTCACCCGCCCCCTCCCCACCGCACTGACCGTCGCTGCCATGGCCGTGAGCCTGGGCCTGCTGGGCCTGGCCATGAAGGAACTGCCACTGGGCACCGCCTACGCGATCTGGACCGGCGTCGGCGCGGTCGGCACCGTCATCGCCGGCATCATCCTGTTCGGCGAGTCGATGGCGCTGGTACGCCTGCTCAGCGTCGCGCTGATCGTCGCCGGGTTGATCGGCCTGAAGGTCAGCGCCAGCTGACCTTCTCCCTTCCTGACTAACGCAAGTCGCCGCGCAGGGTACTGACCTTCTCGCGCAGCGCCTCAGGTTGCGCCGCCTCCACCGGGACGGCGGCGCCAGCCACGATCGTCACCCGCGACCACAGGCGGCGGAACAGGCCCTTGGCCGGGTCACGGCTGAAGAAGCTGCCCCACAGGCCCTGCAACGCCAGCGGAATCACCGGCACCGGGGTTTCCTGGAGGATGCGACTCACCCCACTCTTGAACACATCGATTTCACCGTCGGCCGTCAGCTTGCCCTCGGGGAAGATGCACACCACCTCCCCGTCCGCCAGGTACTGGGCGATCCGCGCGAAGGCCCGCTCGTAGGTCGCCTCGTCCTCGCTGCGTCCTGCGATCGGCACCGCCCCGGCCGTGCGGAACACGAAGTTGAGCAGCGGCAGGTTGTAGATCTTGTAGTACATGACGAAGCGAATCGGCCGGCGAATGGCTCCGGCGATCAGCAGCGCATCGACGAACGACACATGGTTGCACACCAGTAGCGCCGCGCCCTCGTCGGGAATGCGCTGCAACTCGCGGTGCTCCACGCGGTACATGGAATGGCTGAGCAGCCAGATCATGAAGCGCATGGTGAACTCCGGCACGATGCGGAAGATGTAGGCGTTGACCGCGATATTGAGCAGCGACACCACCAGGAACAGCTGTGGGATGCTCAACTCGGCCAGGCTCAGCAACACGATGGTGATGATCGCCGACACCACCATGAACAAGGCGTTGAGGATGTTGTTGGCGGCAATCACCCGTGCCCGTTCGTGCTCGGCCGTACGCGCCTGGATCAAGGCATACAGCGGCACGATGTAGAAGCCGCCAAACACGCCCAGGCCGACGATCGACAGCAGTATCCACCAGGCCTGGCCCATGCCCAGCAGCGCCAGCCAATCGTGCGGAGCAGCGCCTGCTGGCACGTCGCCCGAATGCCACCACCAGAGCAGGCCGAACAGCGTCAGGCCGAACGAGCCGAAGGGCACCAGGCCGATCTCCACCTTGCGACCGCTCAAGCGCTCGCACAGCAGCGAACCTACCGCGATGCCGACCGAAAACAGGGTGAGCACCAAAGTCACCACGGTTTCATCGCCGTGCAGCCAGTCCTTCGAATACGCCGGGATCTGCGTCAGGTAGATCGCCCCGACGAACCAGAACCACGAGTTGCCGACGATCGAGCGCGACACTGCCGGGGTCTGCCCCAGGCCCAGGCGCAGCGTGGCCCAGGACTGGGTGAAGATGTTCCAGTCCAGCTTCATCTGCGGCGCCACTGCTGCCGCGCGGGGAATCCAGCGGCTGGCGAGGTAGCCCAGCACTGCCGTGCCGACCACCCCGACCGCCACCACGCCGGTGTAGCTGGCAGACGACATCATCACCCCGGCACCGATGGTGCCCGCCAAAATGGCCAGGAAGGTGCCCATTTCCACCAGGCCGTTGCCGCCCACCAGTTCGTCCTCGCCCAGCGCCTGGGGCAGGATCGAATACTTCACCGGGCCGAACAGCGCCGAGTGCGTGCCCATGGCGAACAGCGCCAGCAGCATCAGCGCCAGGTTGTGGGTGACGAAGCCGGTGGCACCGATGGCCATGATGACGATCTCGGCCAGCTTGATCGCGCGGATCAGCGCGTCCTTCGCGAACTTCTCGCCGAACTGTCCGGCCAGGGCCGAGAACAGGAAGAACGGCAGGATGAACAGCAGTGCGCACAGGTTGACCCAGATCGAACGGTCACCCTCCAGGCTCAGCTTGTAGAGGATCGCCAGAATCAACGACTGCTTGAACAGGTTGTCGTTGAAGGCGCCCAGCGACTGGGTGACGAAAAACGGCAGGAAGCGCCGCTTGCCAAGCAAGGTGAATTGCGAGGAGTGACTCATCGTCCATGTTCCTTGGGGGCTTTTGTCATTGGAGGCACGCTGCGCGCGACAAGCCACAAATCTGCATGGGTCGCCTGCCGAAGGCAAGGCACTGCGCTCCCCGGCCACCAGGCGATATCACAATGACATTATCTTCATGACAGCCTGCTTCAGATTCAGCGGTAATGGCCGATAATTCATATAGATGAATGTATCTATCGAGAAGATATCCCGCCCAGAAAGAAAAAGGAGTTCGGCTGTTTATGTTTACCTGGTTCGGCAACCTCAGGATCGCAAGCAAACTGTTCCTCGGCTTCGGCCTTGTACTGACCCTCACCCTGGCCCAGTCGCTGATCAGCTGGAATGGCCTCGGCAGCCTGGTGCGTCGCAGCGAAGTCGTCAGCGATGTATCCCGGGTGAACGACGCCCTTGGCGATCTGCGCGAGGCGCGCTTGCGCCATGCCATGGCCAATGGCGACGAGGCCGAGGGCCAGGTACTCGAACAAACCTTGGCCAGGCTCCAGGCGCCCTTGGAGAAACTGCGAAAAGTGCTGCTCAAGGCCGAAAACGTGGCGCTGATTACCCAGGCCGAGAACGCCTTGCAGCGCTATAGCCAGAATCAGGGCCTGAGCCTGGATGCCTACCAGAACATGCGCGCAGCACAAAAGGACATGGGCACCTTGGCGACCCAATCGTTCGCCAGCATCGAACAGATCCGCCAGCAGCTTCGCCAGTTGCCTGATGCCGAACAGCGCCTGGTGCGCAGCGAAGCGATCAACCAGGTGCGCGAGAACCTGATCCTGTTGCGTTATCACGTGCGCGGCTACACCGGCAACACCAACCCCGACACCGAAAAGCTGATGAACCAGCAGATCGCCACCACCCTCAACGAACTGCCCGGCCTGGTGGCCCGCTTCAACGGTGATTTCGCCGAACAGTTCACCGAGCTCAAGCGACACGTGAAGGCATACGCCGAAGCGGTGGAGACCTTCCGCAGCGGCGTGGCCCAACTGATGGACTACCGCAATGCCATGGCCACGGACCTGGAAACCTTCACCAACCTGATCGGCAAATTGCTCGATGCCCAGGCTGTGTCGGTTGCCGACGACAGCCAGTTCGCCAGGCATCTGCAGCTGTTCACCACCGCGCTGGCATTACTGTTCGGCGCCCTCGCGGCGGTCTTGATCGGCCGACAGATCAGCCAGCCGTTGCAGCGCGCGCTACAAGCGATGGAACAGGTGGCCGCCGGTAACCTCAGCGAGCAGCCGGCCAGCCCACGCCGGGATGAACTGGGCCTGCTGCAAAACAGCCTGCGGACCATGACCGGCAATTTGCGCCAGCTCATCAGCAGCGTGCGCGACGGCGTTGGGCAGATCGCCAGCGCCACCGAAGCGCTGTCGGCGATCACTACCCAGACCAGCGTCGGCGCCAACAACCAGAAGATCGAGACCGACCAGGTGGCCACCGCCATGCAGGAGATGGCCGCCACGGTCCACGAAGTAGCGCGCAATGCCGGCGAAGCCTCGGTGGCCGCCAGCGCCACCGACCAGGAAGCCCGCGAAGGCGACAGCGTAGTCAACCGCGCCGTGGCGCAGATCGACCGCCTGGCCAGCCAGGTGGACGCCACCAACCAGGCGATGGACGCCCTGCGCAGCGAAAGCCAGCGCATCGGCAAGGTGATGGATGTGATCAAGGCGGTGGCCGAGCAGACCAACCTGCTGGCACTCAACGCTGCGATCGAGGCCGCCCGCGCCGGCGAGGCCGGACGGGGCTTTGCCGTGGTCGCCGATGAAGTGCGTGGGCTGGCCCAGCGTACCCAGGCTTCCACCGAGGAGATCGAATCGGCGATCAGCAGCCTGGAGCGTGGCACCCGTTCGGTCAGCGAACTGATGGAGGAAAGCCAGAGCCTCACCGCCAGCAGCGTGGCCTTGGTGCGCGAAGCCGGTATGGCGCTGGAGGGCATTACCCAGCGGGTGTCGGCGATCGAATCGATGAACCAGCAGATCGCCGCTGCCTCGGAACAGCAGAGCGCCGTGGCCGAGCAGATCAGCCGCAGCGTGGTGACGGTGCGGGATATTTCCGAGCAGACCGCCGAAGCCAGCCAACAGACCTCGGTGTCGAGCGTGGAACTGGCGCGCCTGGGAGGTCACTTGCAGGAGATGGTCAGCCGCTTCCGCTTCTAACCCGGCAGCCAAAAAGATCGGGGCCGCTGATGCGGCCCCGATCTTTTTTTGCCTGAAGGATGGCTCTGACGCGTCAGAGCACGAAGGTCAACACCAGGTTGAACAGCAGCGCCGCGATGAAACCGATGGGCGCGGCCTTGAACAGCAACTGCGGGAACAGCGAGCTGCGGCTCTGCTCGTCGCTGCAAGCGCCGAGGATCAGGCTGCCACCGGAGGAGAACGGCGAAATCGAAGTGGCCTGGGCGCCCGCCACGATGGCGATGAACAGGATCATCGGGTCGATGGCCATGCTGCCGGCAATCGGCAACACCATCGGGAACAGCGCCGGGGTGACCACACCCAGGGTGCTGGAGAAGATCGACATGAACGCGGCGACCGCGCCGAACACCACCGGGACCAGAATCGGCGGAATGCTGCTGCCGATCCACGAGGCCAGGATGCCAATGGTGCCAGCCTTGATCGCCACGGAAATCAGCATGCCCACGCCGCAGATCATGATCAGCGTGCCCCAGGGTACGCTGGCCATGGCCTTGCGCTCATCACCCAGCTTTAGCAGCAGGGCAATCACCGAGAACAGGCTGGCGATAAGGCCGATGTCCATCTTCGAGTTGATGAACGCCACGCTGGCGTTGTCCGGGAAGGCGATGCTCGCCACCGGGGCGGCCAGCACGATCAGCATCATCGCCAGGGTCAGCCACAGGGTGGTCTTCTGCTGAGCGTTCAAGGGCGCCGGTTCGGCAGCGCTGAACGCCGTGGCTTTCAAGGCGCGACCGTGACCTGCGAGAAAGACGAACACGCTGATGACCAGCAACGGGATGATCAAGGTGCTGACGAAGATCCCGGTGGCCTGGATGAACGCCTCGTTGTCGCTGAGCCCGGAATTGGTCATCAGCCCACGGAAAATGATGCCGCTCTGGCTGGACATGAAGTTGGCACCGCTCAGCGCACCGTAGTTCACCGCCATGCCGCCGACGATCAGGCTCATGCCGGTGCGCTGGCACAACATCAAGGTGATCGGCGCCATGAACGCCAGCACGGTGTAGTAGCCGGCCCCCATCGCAGCGATGACGGTGGCGGCGAAGAACACCGCGAATGGCAGCAACTGCGGCACCGCACGGCAGCGGTAGATCAAGTGTTCGGCAAGTTTCTCAAGCGTGCCGTTGACCGTGGCGAAGCTGTAGAACAGGCAGACCGAGAAAATCACGAAGAAGATTTTCAGCGGCCACAGGCTGATGACTTCCGACGGGCTCAGGCCCATGCCGAAGCAGCCGATCAAGTAGGCGAAGGCGATGGCGAACAGACCGATGTTGATCTTGGTCTTGTAGCCCAGAGCCACGGCGGCAACGATGGCCGCAACGACGAGCATGCTCATCATGGTGTCGAGTGTCCTTATTGTTGTGAATGTATCAGCGCGTACGGTCGAAGCCGAACAGCTTCGTCGGGTTCACCGCCAGCACCTGGTGGCGCTCGGCGGCATCGGGCAGCAACGCTTCGAACAAAGCGTATTGCGCGGCATAGCTGGTCTGTTGCTCGAACTGGGTGTTGGGCCAGTCGCTGCCCCAGAGGAAACGCTGCAGCCCTCCCGCTGCCTCGCGCACCTGGGCCAGCAGGCCTTGGCTCTTGGCCAGGTCGGACTGGCTGCGATAGCCGGCCGACAACTTCAGCCACAACTTTGGCTCGGCCAACAGATGCAGGAAGGTACGGTGGCTGTCGTTGCTCGGATCGATGCCGGCCTCTGGCAGGGCGAAGTGATCGACCACCACATCCACACCACAAGCCAGGATCGCCGGCACGATCAGCGCCAGGTCGTCGAGACCACGCTGGATCTCTACCTGCCAGCCGCGGCTGGCCAGGCGCTTGAACAGGGCGGTCCACTCAGGCCCGGCATAGTCGGCGAGCGACTTGCCGATCAGGTTCAGGCGAATGCCCACCACCCCAGCCTCGGCCAGTTCATCGAGCTGTTGCTCGCCAATGGTCGCCTCAACCACCGCCACCGCGCGCAGACGCTGCGGATACCGGCGCAGGGCCTGGAGCATGTAGCGGTTATCGGTGCCCAGGAAGCTCGGCTGGATGAGCACGCCATGGGATAGCCCATGGCGGTCCAGGTGGGCCAGGTAGTGCTCGATCAGCGCATCGTAGCCAGGGCTGTAGCGACGGCCGGGCACCATCGGCAGGTCCTGGCGAAAGATGTGGGCATGGGTGTCTATGCCGGTAATGGCAGGTAAGGCGGTGGTGGTCATGAGGCGATAACCCGAGTCGTTTGTTATGGGGTGTCGTCGCAACACATACAGACATATAGTCATATATATGAATTATGCGAACATAAAGCCACCCGCCCCGTTCTGTCAATCGGAGCGGCGAACAGGTCATCGGACGTTAGCGAGCGAGCGCGAATGCAGGGCATCGCGCTGCGACAGACGGTGCATCGAACGGTCAGTTCAGGGCGGGTTCAGCGAATATCGACACGGTAGCGGAAATGCTGGGCGTGGCCATAAGAGCGTCGCCATTCCAGAAGGTTGCCGGCGTAGTCCCTGGCCAGGCGCTCGATCACCACCACCGGGCAGGCATCGGGCAGTTGCAGCAGGCGAGCGTGTACCGCGTCCACTGCTTCGGCGGTCAGGGTTTCTTCGGCAGAGGCCACCACCTGGCCGCACAGTTCTTCGTAGATGGGGTAGAGCAAAGGGCCTTTGCTGGCCAGGTCGACCTCCAGCAACGGTTGGAACGGCAGGCGCGGCAGCCAGATCTCCTCGGCCAGCACGGGCTTTTCGTCCAGCAGACGCAGGCGCACGATGTGGATCACCGCAGCGCCAGGTGCAAGGCCCAGGGCCTGGGCAACCGCCGAGGGTGCGCTCAGGGGCTCGATGGAGAGAATGTGGCTTTGCGGGACGGAGCGCTCGCCATTGGCGGCCTCGAAGCGAAAGAAGCGGAACAGCGAGGACTGGAACTGCGGCCGACGAATGAAGGTACCGCGCCCTTGCTGGCGCTCCAGCACCCCCTCGGCCACCAGCGCATCGACAGCCTTGCGCACGGTGCCGACCGACAGTTCGAACTCACCCGCCAGCGCCGCCTCGGTGGGGATCGCCTCGCCCGGGCGCCAGCGATTGTTGGCGATCTGCTCGACCAGGTGGTCGCGCAGCTGTTGGTAACGGGGCAGGCGCGCGTCGGCTGACAGGGCAGTCATGGGGAGTCTCGTGTTGCTAAGGAAAACAGGTACGTAACCGACAAGGTTAGGGTTATCGTCCAAGCACTGTCAACGTGCGGCGCCAAGCCAGCGGGCAGTCCGCCAGGTCAGGTGTGGGACGCCTTGCCACGCTGGCGAAGCTGCTTGGGAATCAGCAGCTTTTACGAACGTTGCCGCTGCGGGTTTGCCATGACGCCGTCACGCTACCGGCACCTGGGGCTCAGCGCGCGATGCACGGCGACACGAACAAGTCGCCGCGCCACGCACCACGCAACGTGCGGCTGGCCACCAACAGCCACAACCCGGCCAGTGCCACCACCAACATCTGGCCAAACACCAGGAAGAACCCCAGCCCGAGCTCCCCCGCCAGCTTCAGCGTGGCCAGGCTGTACACCCCCAACGGGAAGGTGAACCCCCACCAGCCGAGATTGAAGGGCATGCCCTGGCGCAGGTAGCGCACTGTGATTAGCACGGCGCTGAGCAGCCACCACAGGCCCGCCCCCCACAACACCAGGCCCGCCACCAGGCCGAGCCCGTGGGCCACTTCACCCAGCCCGCCCAGGCCATTGGCCGCGAAGATCGCCGGGGCATCACCGCCCAGCAGCAACATGCCCAGCGCACCAGTACCGATCGGCCCCAGGGCCAGCCAGCTGGACGCGGCCATGTTGGCCGGCGGCAGCTTGTGCAAGGCCATGCGCAGCATGAGGATGGTGAGAATGCTGAACGCCACCGGCAGCGATACCGCCCACATCACGTAGCTGGTGACCACCACCAGGAACTGGCGCTGGGCATCCACCAGGTGCGGGGCCAGCAACCCGCCACTGGCGGCTGCAACCTCCGCAGCCACCACCGGCAGCAGCCACACGGCAGTCATCTGGTCGATGCTGTGTTCCTGGCGGGTGAACATCAGGTAGGGAATGGCCACCCCGCACGACAGCGCCAGCACCACGTCCAGCCACCACAGCGCCTCGACCCATGGCACCAGGGCCTGCCCCCAGCGCGCCAGGCCGAATACCAGCGCGCCGTTGAGCAGCGTCGCCAGGCCCATGGGAATGGTGCCGAAGAACATCGACACGGTGGAGTGGGCAAAGATGCGCCGGGCTTCGTCGAAGAACAGCACCCAGCGCGCGCCATACAATGCGCAGAACAGCACGAACAGGCCAATGCCCAGCCACCAGAGCCCCTCGGCCAGGGGCGCCAGTACCTGGCTGCCTAGCTGGTGCAATGCCAACGCCAGCACCCCAGTGCCCATGGTCGCGGCGAACCAGTTGGGGGTGAACTGGCGAATCACCTCGCGGGGGTGCGCCAACTGGTTGAACGGGCGCCAGGAAGCTGAGAGGTTTGGGAGGCATGGCATGGAAAGTTTCCTCGTGTAAGGTGAAACCATCTTATGCCTGCAAGGAATATCCATATAACGGTTATTTTCTCTATAAGTTATCTATTTTGCAGATATACCAAACCTGACAACACCTGGCCTATCCTGGGCATCGGCAAACTTTGAAAAACAAGGACGTGGCAATGCTCGCCGCACTCAAACGCTACCCCACCACCGTAAACCTGCTGCTGCTCACCACCTTTGTGCTGACCTTGGCACGTGCGATCACCCTGCCCTACCTGGTGGTATACCTCTCGGAAAACTTCCAGCTACCGATCAGCCATATCGGTCTGCTGATCGGCGGGGCATTGATCGTCGCCTCGCTGCTCAGCCTCTATGGCGGTCACCTGGTCGACAACCTGCGCAGCTACAGCGTGGTCATCAGCTCCACGCTGGTATTCGCCCTGGCCTTCGTGGCCGCGATCGCCAGCCGCTCGGCCACCCTGTTCTTCCTTTGCCTGGTGCTCATCAACCTGGCCCTGGCGGTAGTGGACATCGCCAGCAAGGCAGGCTTCTGCGCCCTGCTGCCGGTGGAGGAGCGCGCCGAGGTGTTCGCCATCAAGTACACCCTGAGCAACCTTGGCTATGCCATCGGCCCGCTGCTGGGGGTGGCGCTGCTTGAACTCGACGGCCACCTGCCGTTCCTGATGTCGGCGGCGATGGGCCTGGCCATGTGCCTGGCTTATCACCGCCTGGCCGACCGCAGCTTGCAACCCGGCGAGCGGCAACAGCCCGGTGCAGGGTTCGTGCAGGTGTGCCTGGGGCTTGCACGTGACCGCCGACTGGTGTGCTTCACCCTCGGCGGAGCCCTCAGTGCCGTGGTGTTCGGGCAGTTCACCGCCTACCTGTCGCAGTACCTGGTGGTCACCGCCAGCGCCAGCGAGGCAGCGCGGTTGGTGGGGGTGCTGGTGACCACCAACGCCGTGACGGTGATCGCCTTGCAATACCTGATCGGCCGTCGCATCGGCCGCCAACACCTGATGCCCTGGCTGATGGCCGGGATGGCGCTGTTCATCGTCGGCTTGCTGGGCTTTTCCATCGCTGGCTCGGCGCTGGCCTGGTGCCTGGCGATGGTGGTGTTCACCCTGGGCGAGATCATCGTGATCCCGGCCGAATACATGTTCATCGACCTTATCGCGCCGGAGCACCTGCGCGGGGTCTACTATGGCGCGCAGAACCTGTCCAACCTGGGCGCGGCGCTGGGGCCGGTGATGGTCGGACTGGTGCTGGGGCACCTGGTGCCGGTGCTGGTGTTCTACCTGATGGTGGTGGCGGTGTTGCTGGCGGGGTTGTTCTATTACCTGGGGACGCGCAAGGGTCTACGGAACTAGGCTGGCTGTACCGACCTCTTCGCGGGTAAACCCGCTCCCACAGGTACCCCACTGTTCTCAAGGGCAGTGGGGTACCTGTGGGAGCGGGTTTACCCGCGAAGAGGCCAGCGCAGACACCCCACCTGCGACGACCTGCCACTGCGACCTTGGTCGGCGCTGACGAACCGCCAGCTGCGTGCCAGACTGATTGATCGGGACCGCGTTTACCTTCTTGCTCCGGAGTTTGCATGTCGTTGTCCAGCGGGCTGATCGCCGTGGTCGCCCTGGTCTATATGGCCATCATGTTCGCCATCGCCTTCTACGGCGACCGCCGCAGCAAACCGCTACCGCCGCGCCTGCGCGCCTGGGTGTATAGCCTGTCGCTGGCGGTTTACTGCACCAGCTGGACGTTCTTCGGTGCCGTCGGCCAGGCCGCCGAACAGCTGTGGGCATTCCTGCCTATCTACCTGGGGCCGGTGCTGCTGTTGCTGTTCGCGCCCTGGGTACTGCAAAAGATGGTGCTGATCAGCAAGCAGCAGAACATCACTTCGATCGCCGACTTCATCGCCGCACGCTACGGCAAATCGCAGAGCCTCGCGGTGGTGGTGGCGTTGATCTGCCTGGTCGGCGTGCTGCCGTACATCGCCCTGCAGCTCAAGGGCATCGTGCTCGGCGTGAATCTGCTGATCGGCGCCAACGCCGACGCCACCGGTACCCGGGTGCAGGACACTGCCCTGGTGGTGTCGTTGGTGCTGGCGCTGTTCGCCATCGTCTTCGGCACGCGCAACCTGGACGTCACCGAGCACCATCGCGGCATGGTCCTGGCGATCGCCTTCGAATCCTTGATCAAGCTCTTGGCCTTTCTCGCCGTGGGCGTGTTCGTGGTGTTCAACCTGTATGACGGCTTCGACGACCTTCTCGAGCAGGCGCGCCATTCGGTGCGCCTGGAAAGCTATTGGCAGGAGACCATCAACTGGCCGTCGATGGTGGTGCAAACCGCCGTCGCGATGATGGCGATCATCTGCCTGCCGCGGCAATTCCACGTAACCGTAGTGGAAAACACCGACCCCCAGGACATGCGCCTGGCACGCTGGGTATTCCCGCTGTACCTGGTGCTGGCTGCGCTGTTCGTGGTGCCCATCGCACTGGCCGGGCAAATGCTGCTGGCCGACTCGGTGATCTCCGATTCCTTCGTCATCAGCCTGCCGCTGGCCGAAGCGCACCCCAGCCTGGCGCTGCTGGCGTTCATCGGCGGCGCCTCGGCCGCCACCGGCATGGTCATCGTCGAGGCAGTCGCGCTGTCGACCATGGTTTCCAACGACATGCTGCTGCCCTGGCTGCTGCGGCGCACCAATGCCGAACGACCGTTCGAAGCCTTCCGCCACTGGATGCTGTCGGTGCGCCGGGTGACCATCGTGGTGATCCTGCTGCTGGCCTATGTCAGCTACCGCCTGCTGGGTTCCACGGCAAGTCTGGCGACCATCGGCCAGATCGCCTTCGCCGCCGTGACCCAGCTGACCCCGGCGATGTTCGGCGCGCTGTACTGGAAGCAGGCCAATCGCCGTGGCGTGTTCGCAGGCCTGGCGGCGGGTATCTTCCTGTGGTTCTACACCCTGGTGCTGCCGATCGCCGCGCACAGCGTGGGCTGGTCACTGGCGCTGTTCCCGGGGCTGGCGTGGCTGCATGGCAACCCGCTGGATCTGCCGATCACCCCGCTGACCCAAGGGGTGGTGCTGTCGCTGGCCGGCAACTTCATCCTCTTCGCCTGGGTGTCGATCCTGTCGCGCACCCGGGTGTCCGAGCACTGGCAGGCCGGGCGCTTCATCGGCCAACAAACCAGCGCACGCCCCAACAGCCGCTCGCTGCTGGCGGTACAGATCGACGACCTGCTCAACCTCGCTGCACGCTTCGTCGGCGAGGAACGCGCCCGGCAAAGCTTCATTCGTTTCGCCTACCGACAGGGCAAGGGCTTCAACCCCAACCAGAATGCCGATGCCGACTGGATCGAACACACCGAGCGGCTGCTGGCCGGCGTGCTCGGTACCTCCTCGACCCGCGCCGTGGTCAAGGCAGCCATCGAAGGCCGCGACATGCAGCTCGAGGACGTGGTACGCATCGCCGACGAAGCCAGCGAAGTGCTGCAGTTCAACCGCGCCCTGCTGCAAGGCGCCATCGAGAACATCAACCAGGGCATCAGCGTGGTCGACCAGAACCTGCACCTGGTGGCCTGGAACCGTCGCTACCTGGAACTGTTCAACTACCCCGAGGGGCTGATCAGCGTCGGCCGGCCGATCGCCGACATCATCCGCTACAACGCCGACCGCGGCCTGTGCGGTCCCGGCGAGGCCCAGGTACACGTGGCGCGGCGCCTGCACTGGATGCGCCAGGGCCGGGCACATACCTCCGAGCGCCTGTTCCCCAACGGCCGGGTCATCGAGTTGATCGGCAACCCCATGCCCGGCGGCGGCTTCGTCATGAGTTTCACCGACATCACCCCGTTCCGCGAGGCCGAACAAGCACTCAAGGACGCCAACGAAGGCCTGGAGCAGCGCGTCGCCGAACGTACCCAGGAGCTCTCGCAGCTCAACCAGGCGCTGTCCGAAGCCAAGAGCCATGCCGAGGCGGTCAGCCAGTCGAAGACCCGCTTCCTGGCCGCCGTCAGTCATGACCTGATGCAGCCACTCAATGCCGCGCGGCTGTTCTCCGCCGCTCTGTCACAACAGGCCGAGGGCCTGAGCGGCGAGGCCCAGCAACTGGTGCAGCACATGGACAGCTCGCTGCGCTCGGCTGAAGAGCTGATCAGCGACCTGCTGGACATCTCGCGCCTGGAGAACGGCAAGATCACCCCCGACACCAAGCCTTTCCCGCTCAACGAGCTGTTCGACACCCTGGGTGCTGAATTCAAGGTACTGGCCGCCGAGAAGCACCTGGAATTCCGCCTGCGCGGCAGCCGCCTGCAGGTGCACAGCGACATCAAGCTGCTGCGCCGGGTGTTGCAGAACTTCCTCACCAACGCCCTGCGCTACGGCAAAGGCCCGATCCTGCTGGGCGTACGCCGCCAGGGCGAGCAGCTGTGGCTGGAAGTGTGGGACCGCGGCCCGGGCATCGCCGACGACAAGCTGCAAGTGATCTTCCAGGAGTTCAAGCGCCTGGACAGCCACCAGACCCGCGCGGAAAAAGGCCTGGGCCTGGGCCTGGCAATCGCCGATGGTCTGTGCCGGGTGCTCGGGCATGCCCTGGAAGTACGCTCCTGGCCGGGCAAGGGCACGGTGTTCCGGGTGGGCGTGCCGATCGCTCGGCAACCGCTGGCAGTGGCTGCCGCCCCGGTAGAGCAACAGGGCCAGCCGCTGGCGGGTTTGCAGGTGCTGTGCGTGGACAACGAAGACAGCATTCTGATCGGCATGAACAGCTTGCTGGGCCGCTGGGGCTGCCAGGTATGGACCGCGCGCAACCGCGACGAATGCGAGGCGTTGCTGGCCAAGGGCATGCGCCCGCACCTGGCGCTGGTGGACTACCACCTGGACGATGGCGAGACTGGCACCGGCCTGATGGCCTGGCTACGCACCCGCCTGGGCGAGCCGGTGCCGGGGGTGGTGATCAGCGCCGATGGCCGCAACGAAACCATTGCCCAGGTACACGCGGCGGGCCTCGACTACCTGGCCAAGCCGGTCAAGCCAGCGGCCCTGCGCGCCCTGCTCAATCGACATCTGAGTTTGGTTCAGTAAGCGCCTCGTCGCTCAGCGCACGCTCCAGCAAATCGGCCGGAAGGCTCTTGCTGGCGCGCGCGCCGAGCAGCTTGAGCTGCTCGCTGCGGCTGACCAGGTTGCCGCGCCCTTCGCAGAGTTTGTTGCGCGCGGCTGCATAAGCCTTGTCCACCTGCTGCAGGCGTGCGCCCAGCTCGTCCAGGTCCTGGATGAACAGCACGAACTTGTCGTACAGCCAGCCGGCGCGCTCGGCGATTTCCCGGGCATTCTGGCCCTGGCGCTCCTGCTTCCACAGGCTGTCGATCACCCGCAGGGTGGCCAGCAGCGTGGTAGGGCTGACGATCACGATCTGGCGGTCGAACGCCTCCTGGAACAGCGTCGGCTCGGCTTGCAAAGCCGCCGAGAAGGCTGCCTCGATGGGCACGAACAGCAGTACGAAATCCAGGCTGTGCAGGCCTTCGAGGCGGCTGTAGTCCTTGCTCGACAAGCCCTTCACGTGGCTGCGCAGCGACTGCACGTGCTGCTTGAGCGCCGCTTCGTCGTTGCCGGCGACGAACTGCTGGTAGGCGGTGAGGCTGACCTTGGCATCGACCACCACTTGCTTGTCGCCCGGCAGCATGATCAATACGTCCGGCTGGAAACGCTCCCCATCGGCGCTCTTGAGGCTGACCTGGGTCTGGTATTCGCGGCCCTTTTCCAGCCCCGCATGTTCCAGCACCCGCTCCAGGATCAGCTCGCCCCAGTTACCTTGGGTTTTCTGGCCCTTGAGCGCCTGGGTGAGGTTGGTGGCTTCGTCGGACAGGCGCAGGTTGAGCTGTTGCAGGCGCTCCAGTTCCTTGCCCAGGGAGAAGCGCTCGCGGGCTTCCTGCTGGTAGCTTTCCTCGACGCGCTTCTCGAAAGCCTGGATGCGCTCCTTGAGCGGGTCGAGCAGTTGGCCCAGGTGCTGCTGGCTGGTCTGGGCGAAGCGCTGTTCGCGCTCATCGAAGATGCGCGTGGCCATTTCGGCGAACTGGGCACGCAAGGTATCGCGGGCGCCCTGGAGGTCTTCCAGGCGCTGCTGGTGGCTTTCCTGCTGCTCGTGCAGTTCGGCCTCCAGGCGCGCGGCCTGGGCCTCGAGGCGGCGCAGTTCGGCTTCACGGCCAGCCCGCTCGAGTTGCCAGGCGTGGGCGGCATCGCGGGCGTTGTCGCGGTCGATCTGCAGCAGTTCGAGCTCGCGCCCCTGGGCAGCCAGGGAGGCCTGCTTGTGTGCGTTGGCTTCGCTGAGGTCGCTGATTTCATCGCGGCAGGCGTCAAGTTGCGCCTGCAACCCTTCCTGGGCCCATTGCGCAGCGGCCAGGCGCTCTTCGCTCAGCGCCAGCTCACCCTGCCGCGCAACCAGGCGGCGCTGTACCTGCAATGCCCACCCCAGGCAAGGTACTGCGGCGGCGATGATGCCCAACAGAATACTGGCGAGATCCACTGCCATGCTTGCTCCGGTGTCGGTTTGAATGCTGGGTGCAGCTTACTCGGTTTTTGCCCGAGCTTGACCGGCCAGACGGCCCTGCACCAGCAACCGCCGCGCTTCCTGTGAGCCCTGTTCGGCGGCCAATTCCAGCCAGTGGCGTGCCTGCTCGGGCGCCTGTGCCTGGCACAGGCGGCCATATTCGAGCTGCGCGCGCCTGTCGCCAGCGCGGGCGGCCTGACGCAGCAGTTCATGGCCGATGCGACGGTCGCGCGCGTTTCCACATTCGCGGCAGAGCATCTGCCCCAGCCGGCTCTGGGCCACCACCACGCCCTGGCGCGCCGGATGCTTGAGCAAGCGTCCGGCAAGGTGCTTGACGCTGGGCTTGCTACCCAGGCGCGGGCTGTCCAGCAGCCACAGCGCCACTTTCAGGGAAAACTGGGTGGACGACGGGTGTGTCGGGGATTGGGCGAAAGATTTACCGCGAAACTTCATGACCAACAGCAATGCAGACTCGAAAGGCGCGCCACTCTACGCGTTTTTTCTGACAAACGCGCGGATGAAATACGACCGTTCGGGAAATTTTTCATGGCGCTTTTCTTGACGCTTTTCAGACAAGCCAGTGCCGCATGCCAGCTGAAGGGGTACTCGTCGGATAATTCCCAAGTCGGCTGCCAGACCCGTCCTAGAGCAAGCGCGAAGGACAATCCACAGAACCTGTGGATAACTCGGTGGACAACCCCCCTGCAGGGACCGCAAACCCCTGTGGGGTGGGGCTTGCAGTTAAACTGACGATTTTTTCACCAGTCAAAATAAGTGTTTTTTTTCATTGACTTAAGGATTCAGTCAAGGCATTGGCGGATCGCTCGTTGAGCATGACAAAACGCTTACAAGTCACCCTGCAGGTGTGTACAACCGCACCATTGGCGTGCACCAGCGCGGAAAAACATGCCCTTCTGTAGGGATTGACCTGCGCAACGGCCCTCTTCCCAACGGGCCAAGCAAGAGAGATAATGCTCGGCTTCGTCTAGACAAAACCCAAAAAATGCTTGCCATGCCTTCGAACGTGAGGTAGTGTGGCCGCCGTTAGTACCCAGCTGAAAGTCAATTCTGGCCAATGATGTCCTTGCGCAGGCAGCCCTCCCCGGGCCAACCTCGCTGAAACCAGGACGCCGGCCCCCTCGATGATTCACTTGGCGACATCCATCGCCCAAGCACGAATCACCTAGCAGATTAGATTGATCGGGATCTTCACCAGGCGCCATGGACCTTGGCCCTGGCACGTTGCCCGTCTTCTGAAGTACCTACCAGTCAGCCCAGCGCCCACCTATTGCTTGCGCCACACTGGCTGCCTTGTTCCAGGCAGGTTTTGCGTCTCCTTAATAAAGACGTCACTGGAACGTTTCTATTGTGCACGGATCGAACCCGTGTCTATTGCAGGAACCTCCAACAACATGACTACTCATCATCAGATCCAGCGCGCCGTCGGCACGCTTTCCCAGGCCTTCGCACCTTTGCAGTGCCTGATCGTTGCACCCCGCAAGGGCAGCTTCAGCTTCACCCTGGTGGACGAGCATGGCGTCGCGCGCCACACCGAACGCCTGTACGCCGACCAGTACAACGGCGCCGAACCGCTCCAGGCTGTCATCGAGCGCACCCGTCAGTCGCTGACCGCATGAACGAATGGGCAGCGATTCAGCCGATGAATACCCGCCTCTGAAAGCTGCCTGAATGCTCTTGGTGTAATTGCCACAAGGCATATGGCCAGGACCAGAAGGCAGCAATTGATTTAAAAACAGTCCTTTACACAATGGTTATCACACTACACTTCAACTCGAGCGGTGCGAGCCGCTTCCGGCGGGCCTGAACATCCAATAGCTGCCAAGCTCCAGCGCCCGTCGGCCCCTGACAGTTCGAGGGCACCATGGGTATCGCTGCGAACGAATTGAGCCAGTATGTGATCCGACCAACCCTGCTTTACCTGGGTCGTCATTGCGCCAGCGCCGAAGCCTTGCTGCTGGGCGTCGCCGCCAGCCAGTCGGCAATGGGCGCGGCCCTGCACGACCGGCGCGGACACGGCCTGTACCGCATCGCAGAGAGCCGTCACCAATTGCTGTGGGACGACTATCTCGCCCGTGACCCTGAGCTGGCCAGCCTGGTACGCGGCCTGGCCAGCCAGCATGCCTTCCTCGGCGGTCCGCACCTGGAACTGACCGTCAACCTGCGCTATGCCACCGCCATTGCCTGGATGCTCATCGAGGAGCAAGCCACGGCATTGCCGGCAGCGGACGACCTGATGGGCCTCGCACGCATCTGGAGACAAACTTTTCACCCGCAAGGGCGTCTACGTGACTTCACCCAAGCGTGGCAAGCCTGCATTGCTCAGAAAGTACCTGTGGCATCTTGAGACGGGTCCTACAAAGAACCCGAAAAAAGGGAATTTTGGTCAGATTGTCCTACAAAACCGCTCTATCTCCATGGTTTCAGCCTATGGCGTAGTGCGTGAATTGTTGGTAGCTTCTCGCCCCGGAGATCCCAAGGAGTTTCTAATAATGAAAAAAGCAATGCTCAAAACCTCCCTCGGCGTAGCCATCGCGCTCGCGTCCAGCCACGTGTTCGCCAGCGGTTTCGCCCTCAACGAACAAAGCGTCAGTGGCATGGGGACAGGTTTTGCGGGTCGTTCTTCCGCTGCCGATGATGCCTCGACCGTTCACGGCAACCCTGCCGGCATGTCGCGCCTCAAGCGCGAACAAATCACCGTAGGTGGCGCTGCCATCATCGCCAAGACCGACATCTCGGGCCCAGGCAGCAACCTGGGTGGAGAAACCGACGGTGACATGGTGCCTGTCGTGGGCGTGCCCATGGGTTACTACGTCAAGCCACTGGACGACAACTGGACCGTAGGCTTCGGCGTCTACGTGCCGTTCGGCCTGGTCACCGACTACGGCAGCGACGATGCCGCCCGCTACTGGGGCAAGAAGAGCCACGTTGAAGTGGTCACCTTCCAACCCACCATCAGCTACGCCTTCAACGACAAGGTCTCGATCGGCTTCGGCCCGACCTTCAACCGCATCAAGGGCGAGCTGGGTTCGAGCCTGATTACCCCGACCACCCCTGGTCGCAACGATGGCGAAGTGAAGATCAAAGGCGACGACACTGCCGTCGGCTATAACATTGGTATCCTGGTGCAGGCCACCGATCGCACCCGCCTGGGCCTGACCTACCACTCGATGGTCGACTACAAGCTCGAAGGCAAGACCAAGATCCAAACCCCGCTGATCGGCCCGTTCAGCGGCAGCAAGTTCGATGCCGAGCTGAAGATCAAGACTCCGGAATCGGTGGACGTCTCGGTCACCCACGAGCTGGATGACAACTGGACCCTGTACGCAGGCAGCACCTGGACCCGCTGGAGCCGCCTGAAGGACATCACCGTCACCAACGAAGTGCCTGCCCCGCTGAACCCGAGCTTCGGCACCATCAGCGAAGAGCAGAACTGGCACGACACCTGGGCCCACGCCGTCGGCGCGTCCTACAAGGTGAACAAGCAGTGGACCCTGCGTACCGGCTTTACCGTCGACCAGTCGCCCACCAACAACCAGGACCGCTCCCCGCGCATCCCAACTGGCGATCGCAAGATCTTCAGCCTCGGTGCCGGCTACAGCCCAACCGACGACATGACCATCGACGTGGCTTATTCCTACCTGTGGGAAGAAGACACCAAGGTCAACCATGTCAGCGCGACCAAGGGTAGCTACCAGGCCAAGTACGAAAACAGCGCCCACGGTATAGGCGCCTCGCTCACTTACCGCTTCTAAGCGGTTCGTAGCGTATTAAGAAACCGCCCTCGTGGCGGTTTTTTCATGCCTGTCGTACCAGCCAAGCGTCGCCCAGGGCGTTCTGCAGGAAATCCATGAAGGCGCGGACCTTGGCCGTCATGGCGAAACGGTCGGACAGGCACAGGTAGACGTCCATCGGTTCGGCCTGGGCATAGGCCTGGCTGTCATCGCGCTGCTCGAACAGCGGCACCAGTTGGCCGCTGTCCAGGTAAGGACGGGCAATGAACTCCGCCATGCGCGCGATGCCGCCGTGGTTGACGGCCATCTGCGCCAGGGCGTCGATGTCGTCGCTGATCAGCACGGCACCGAACTCGACCTCGAAGCGCAGCCCATCGCGCACGAACCCCCAACGCAGGAAACGCCCGTCAACCGGGTAGCGAAACACCAGGCAACGGTGCTCGCGCAAAGCCTCCGGCGTGCCTGGCCAGCCGGCCGTGGCCAGGTAGCCGGGCGAAGCGCAGTAGATGAAGGGAATGCGCGCGACGTGTCGCGCGACCAGGTTGTCTTCCAGTTGCGGGGTAATGCGTATGCTCACATCGATGCCTTCGCGGGCATGATTGACCTTGCGATCAGTCGTCACCAACTCTATCGAAAGCAAGGGGTAGCGGGCGCTGAATTCAGGAATCAGCGGCGCCAGTACATGCCGCCCGAATGCCGAGGTGGAAGCGATGCACAAACGCCCCTGGGGTTCGCTGTCGGGGGTGGTCACCGCCTGCTCGGCCAGGGCCAGGTCGCGCTCAACATGCTTGACCCGTTCGTAGTAGAGGCCTCCCGCTGGGGTCAGCGCCATGCTGCGGGTACTGCGTGACAGCAGGCGTACCTGCAGGTGGCTTTCCAGGCGTGACAGGTTCTGGCTGACCGCAGCAGGTGTCAGGCCCAGGTTGCGGGCGGCGCCAGCAATGCTGCCCGCCTCCACCACCTTGATGAAACTGCGCATGGCGTTGAGCAAGTCCATGCCGACTCCCGATGATTCGTAAGAATCTCTTTATAAAGAACTCACTGCCGAGGGTCTACAGCAACAGGCCGGCTGCTTGCTACGCTGTGCCTGGATATTCACAAAGGAGCCGACGATGAACAAAGCGTCCACCCTGCGCAGCCGCGCCAAACTGCACCCCGCCGCTACCCCCTACGTGTTCGCCTTCTACATGTCAGGAATCATGGCAATGTTGATGTGTTTCGTGATCACCGCTGCCAACGGCGGAGTGCACGGCGACTACCTGGGCAAGGTGCTCAAGGCCTATCAGCTGGCGATGCCGGTAGCGTTCGTCTGCGTGCTGATCGTGCGCCCGATCGTGCTGCGCCTGGTTGCACTGACCGTGCGCACCCACCAATAACATCAAGGCTGCGATGCGATCGCCTTCTCGATCGCCGCGCGGAATTCCGGGTCATCCGGCTTGGTCAGGCTTGAGAAATTGCCGATGACCTTGCCCTTGCGGTCGACCACGTACTTGTAGAAATTCCACTTCGGTGCGCTGCTCTGGCGCGCCAGCTCGACGAACAAGGGCACTGCGTCCTTGCCGCGCACGGCCTGGGTCTTGGTCATGGTGAAGGTCACGCCGTAGTTGGCGTAGCAGACCTTGGCGGTCTTCTCTTCGTCGGTGTCTTCCTGCTTGAAGTCATTGGACGGCACGCCGAGCATTTCCAGGCCTTGGTCGTGGTAGGTCTTGTAGGTAGCTTCCAACCCTTCGAACTGCGGCGCGAAGCCGCAGTAACTGGCGGTATTGATGACCACCAGCGGCTTCCCCGCGAAGCGCTGGCACAGGTCGACCTGGCCCTTGCCACGCAGCTCCGGCAGGCTGCCCTGCAACACGGCGGGGCAGTCCGCCGCCCAACTGGAACTGGTGGCGGCCAGCGCCAGCAAGGGAATGGTGAGCCAGCGCGTAAGCATGATCTGCATCTCCTGCAAGAAAGGTCCTAGACCTTGCAGGGTAGCGCCTAACAGACACTCATGCCCAGCTGCATCAACGGCAAACCACCCTTCTGCCAGCCCCACCAGGCCAGCGCCAGCAACAGCAGGGCGCCGGCAGCCAGCAGGCCACGGGCCAGGTAGCGGTTCATGCGGCCGATGCCTGCAAGCGGGCGACCGGCCGCTCGCGCACCGGCCAGTTCAGCGCGGCAGCCAGCAGGCTCAGCAGGATCGAGATCTGCCACACCAGTTCGTAGCTACCGGTGCTGTCGTACACCACCCCGCCCAGCCAGCCGCCGAGGAAGGCCCCCAGTTGGTGGAACAGGAACACGATACCGCCGAGCATCGACAGGTTGCGCACGCCGAACAGCGTGGCCACGGTGCCGTTGGTCAGCGGCACCGTCGACAGCCACAGCAGGCCCATGGCGATACCGAACAGATAAGCGCTGAACTCGGTCACCGGCGCCCACAGGAACAACACGATGACTACCGCGCGCAGCAGGTACAGCGCCGTCAGCAGCCGCGGCTTGGACATGCGCCCCCCCAGCCAACCCGCAGTGTAGGTGCCGACGATGTTGAACAGCCCGACCAACGCCAGCACCGTGGTGCCGATGGTCGCCGGCAAGTGCTGGTCGACCAGGTAGGCCGGCAGGTGCACACCGATGAACACCACCTGGAAACCACAGACGAAGAAGCCCAAGGCCAGCAGCCAGAAGCCCGAGTGCGAGCAGGCCTCGCGCAGCGCTTGGCCGAGGGTCTGCTCATTGCCTTTGCTCGGCAGCGGGCGGTCGCGCAGCAGCCCCACGAAAGGCACGATCAACGCGACCATCATGCCCAGCACCAGCAGCGCCGCCGACCAGCCCAGCCACTGGATCAAGCCCAAGGTGCCCGGCAGCATGGCGAACTGGCCGAAGGAGCCGGCGGCACTGGCGATACCCATGGCCATGCTGCGTTTTTCCGCCGGCACCGCACGCCCGACCACGCCGAGGATCACCGAGAACGAGGTCCCGGAAAGGCCGATGCCGATCAGCAGCCCGGCGCTCAGCGACAGCGACCAGGCCGAGTCGGCCATGCCCATCAGCACCAGGCCGACGGTGTAGAGAATGCCACCGACTATCACTACCTTCGCCGCGCCCAGGCGGTCGGCCAGCGCACCAGCGAAGGGTTGGGCCAGGCCCCAGATCAGGTTCTGCAGGGCGATGGCGAAGGCGAACACTTCCCGGCCCCAGCCGAATTCCGCACTCATCGGTGCCAGGAACAGGCCGAAGCCGTGCCGCACGCCCAGCGACAGGGCGAGGATCAACGCCGCCCCAAGAAGCACCCAGCCGCTGGTTCGCCAAACAGAAGTCATCGAAGTTATCTCCAAGCCATCGCAAGGTTTGCGCGGGTATCTCCCCGCTTTTGTGGGTGACGCGTCAGTCAGGCCAGTTGCTCCAGTAGACGCACCAGTTCGTCACGCTGCTCATGCCCCAGCCGCTCCAGCAACTGCTGCTGGGCTCGCCGCCAGGCAGGCAGGGCGGCCTCGACGCAGCGGCTACCCGCTTCGCTCAGGCGCACCAGGCGGTTGCGCTGGTCGCGACCTTCGCCCAACGACACCAGGCCATCGGCCTCCAGTACTCGCAGGTTGCGGCCCAAGGTGCTGCGGTCCAGGCCCATGGCCTCGGCCAGGCCGGTGATCGTCGGGTCGTCCAGGCGTTGCACATGGCGCAGCAGGGAAAACTGGGCGACGTTGATCCCGACATCGGCAAGCGCTTCGTCGTAATGTCGGCTCACCCCGCGGGCGGCACGACGCAGATGGGTACAAAGGCATTCACTGGTCAGCATGGGATACGTGTATATACCCGCATCAGGGATGTTGCAAGACGTTTCTAAGGTGTCAGACGCTTGCGAATTGGCTCGAGCTCGAAGCGCTGAAGGATACGGGGCTGCGGCAGAGGATATGCAGGCGAAGCAGGTAGGAAATAGTTGTACCTCAGACCGACACTGACCACGGGCCCATCAAAGTCCCAGCGCCAAGCCCACCAACACGGCCATTTCCAGCAATTCCAACAACGCCCCGGCGGTATCGCCGGTAGTCCCGCCCAACCGTCGGCACATCGCCCGTCGCAATCCAAGGAACACCGCCACCGCCAGTAGCATTGGCCAGACGCCTGCAAGCAGCAGGCATCCGCCAAGGGTAATCGCCAACACCCACGCCGCCGCGCGTCGCGGCAGGTGCTCGGCCAAGGCCGCGCCAAGCCCACCTGCTCGCACATAAGGCGTACTCAGGAACAAGGCCAGCAAGGCTGCCCGCCCCAGCAACGGCGCCAGTAGCAGTTCGGCACCGACCCCGCGCTCGACCAGCACCCACAAGGCACAGAATTTCAGCAGCAGCACCAGCACCAGGATCACCACGGCAATGGGGCCGCTGCGTGGGTCCTTCATGATCTGCAAGGTGCGCTCGCGGTCGCCGAACCCACCCAGCCAGGCATCGGCACTGTCGGCCAGACCGTCGAGGTGCAAGGCGCCACTGAGCAGCCCCCAGAGCGCCAACAACAAGGCCGCATGCAACGGCGCGGCAGTGTCGCTCAACAGGTAGCTGGCCAACCACAGCAACAGGCCGAACAGAACACCCACCACCGGGTAGAACAGCAGCGAACGCCCCATCTGCCTGGGCTCGGGCATGCCCGGAAGGCTTACCGGCAGGCTGCTGAGAAATTGCAGGGCAATCCAGAATGGCAACATCAGGCGTCCTCGCGCAGTTGTCCGTCAGCCCCGACGACCAAGCGCACCAGCGCACCATGCCCCACTTCGACCTGCAGCAACTGCTCGCGTGGCAAACCCCGGGCTCGCGCCAGCAGCAAACGCATGACGCCACCATGGGTCACCAGCAGCACCCGCTTACCCGTATGTACCCGGTGCAACCCGTCGACAGCGGCCAGCACCCGCTCGGCAAAGTTGCTGACCGGCTCGCCAGCAGGCGGCGTGAAGCCATAGGGGTCGGCCCAGAATCGGCCCAGTTCGTCGGCTTGCTGTTCCATGATCTGCGCCGCACTGCGCCCCTCCCAATCGCCGAAATGCAGCTCACGTACCCCGTCTTCGAGCTGCACAGGCAAGCCAAGCCGCACACCCAGTTGATCGGCAAAGCGCGCGCACCGCTGCAGCGGCGAGCTGACCAGCGCATCCCATGGCCCGGCCACGACAACCGCCTCGTGCATCTGCGCCCAACCGCGCTTGGTCAGGGCATCGTCCAGGCTGCCGCGCAAGCCGCCGCCCTGCTCGGTCTCGCCGTGGCGCAGCAGGTCGAGAATCATGCCGGGCGGTCCGCGACGGCGGCCTCGGCGAAGGTTGCCATCTGCCCATGCAGGGCGCAGGCCAGGCGCAGCAACGGCACCGCCAGCGCCGCACCGCTGCCCTCGCCCAGGCGCAACCCCAGGGCCAGCAATGGCTCGGCTGCCAGGGCAGCCAGCACGGCCTGATGCCCTGGCTCGGCGCCCTGGTGGGCGAACAGCAACCACGGGCGGCATTGCGGGTTCAGGCGCACGGCCACCAGCGCGGCAACGCTACAGATGAAACCATCCACCAGAACGACGGTGCCTTGCTGCGCACAGGCCAGGTAGGCGCCGGCCAGCGCCGCGATCTCGAAACCGCCGACCCGGGCCAGCACCTGCAACGGCTGCTCGGCACGCACGCCGTGCAGCACCAGCGCCTGCTCGATTACCTCGGCCTTGTGCCGTACCCCAGCGCTGTCCAGGCCAGTGCCTGGGCCGCTCAGGCTGTGCGCCGGGCAGCTGAGCAAGGCGCTGGCCACGGCTGCCGCCGCCGTGGTGTTGCCAATGCCCATCTCGCCGCCGATGAACAGCTGTGCGCCTTGAGCGGCCGCACGCAGGGCGCTGGCACGCCCTGCTGCAAGGGCTGCATCCAACTGTGGCTCGGTCATCGCGGCAGTGCGCGCGAAGTTCGCGGTGCCGGCACCCAGGCGCAGGTGATGCACACCCGGCAAGTCCAGGTCGGGGTCGATGGTGCCGAGGTCGACCACCTCCAGCGTCGCACCCAGCTCGCGGGCCAGCACACTGATTGCTGCGCCGCCGCTGACGAAATTGCGCAGCATCTGCCCGGTCACCGCCTGCGGGTAGGCGGAGATGCCCTCCTCCACCACCCCGTGGTCGCCCGCGAAGATCGCGATGGCGACCTGCGCAAGGCTCGGTCGCTCACGACCCTGCAAGGCCGCCAAGGTAATCGCCAGGTCTTCCAGCTGGCCCAGCGAGCCAGCCGGCTTGGTCAGTTGCTGCTGACGGGCGCGGGCCTGTTCCATGGCATCAAGGTCGAGGGCTTGGCAGGCGTCACGCCACCAGGAAGTATTCATAAAGCGGGTCCTTTGAGCATGAGGGGGAGGCCTGCGACGGTCAGCACCACGCGTTGGCAGCGTTCGGCGACGGCCTGGTGCAGCCAGCCGGCCTGGTCGACGTAGCGCCGGGTCAGCTCGCCCATGGGCACAACGCCCAGGCCGGTTTCGTTGCTGACCAGGATGATCGTGCCAGGCAGGCCTTGCAGGGCATCGAGCAAGGCATCGCGCTCTGCGGCCAGGCGTCGGTCGTCATCGAGCATCAGCAGGTTGGTCAGCCACAGGGTCAAGCAGTCCACCAGCAGGCAGCGGCCCTCGGCGGCTTCGGCGCGCAACACGGCGGCCAGCGCCAGGGGTTCTTCGATCAGCCCCCATGCTGCCGGGCGACGTTCACGGTGCAGGCGTACACGTTCATTCATTTCGCCATCCAGCGGCTCGCTGGTGGCGATGTAGGTGACCGCCAGGCCACTGGCCACGGCCAGTTGCTCGGCCAGGCGACTCTTGCCGGAGCGGGCACCGCCAAGGATCAGGTTATGCATCTCGGACGACTCCACACAGTTGGCGCAGGCGAGTGGTGTCCAGGTGCTGCTCCACCAGGTCGGCCAAACGCTCGATATCGCGTTCGCGCAGGGCCTCGTAGTCGATGGCCTGCGCATCAGCGAGCCCTGCCCAGCGCAGCAGCGTGGCGCAGGACTGGCTACCTTCGAACAACCCGTGCAGGTAGGTGGCGAGCACCTGCCCATCATCGCTGATGGCGCCGTCGGCGCGGCCATCGTCGAGCAGCACTGCGGGCCGCTCCAGGGCCGGCCCCTGGGTAACGCCTGCGTGGATCTCATAGCCGCCCACCGGCGCCTGCCCAAGCGTCAAAGTACCCGCGACATTGCGCAGTTGCTTGTCGGCTTCCAGCACGGTGGCGTAGTCCAGCAGGTCCAGCCCCGGGCTGGAGCCGGCCGGCCCTTCCAGGCCGAGCGGGTCGTGCAGCTCGCGGCCGAGCATCTGCAACCCACCACAAATGCCGATGAGCTTGCCGCCATAGCGCAGGTGCCGGTCGATGGCGGTGTGCCAACCACCTGTGCGCAAATGCGCGAGGTCGGCGCGCACGCTCTTGGAGCCGGGCAGGATGATCAGGTCCGCTGGCGGGATCGGCTGGCCGGGGCCGATGAATTGCAGGTCCACCTGCGGATGCAGGCGCAGGGGGTCGAAATCGGTGTGGTTGCTAATACGGGGCAGCACCGGGACGATCACCTTGAGCAGCTTCTCGCCTTTATCGGGCTGGCGCGCATCGATGGCGTCCTCGGCTTCCAGGTGCAGGTCGGTGACATAGGGCAACACCCCCAGGACCGGCTTGCCAGTACGCTGCTCCAGCCAGTCCAGGCCCGGTTGCAACAAGGCGATGTCGCCGCGGAAGCGGTTGATGACGAATCCCTTGACCCGCGCCTGTTCGCTGGGCGAAAGCAGCTCGAGGGTGCCGACCAGGTGGGCGAATACGCCGCCACGGTTGATGTCGGCCACCAGGATTACCGGGCAGTCGACCGCCTCGGCAAAGCCCATGTTGGCGATATCGCCCGCACGCAGGTTGATCTCCGCGGGCGAGCCCGCGCCCTCCACCATGACCACCGGATAGGCAGCGCTCAGGCGCTGGTGGGACGCCAGCACCGCCTGCATGGCGATGGCCTTGTAGTCGTGGTAGGCCACCGCATTCATGCTGGTCACTGCACGACCGTGCACGATCACCTGGGCACCGGTGTCGCTGTTGGGCTTGAGCAGCACCGGGTTCATGTCGGTGTGTGGCGCCAGCCGGCAGGCCTGGGCCTGCACCGCCTGGGCCCGGCCGATTTCGCCACCGTCGGCGGTGACCGCGCTGTTGAGCGCCATGTTCTGGGGTTTGAACGGTACCACCGCGATGCCCTGGCGCAGCACCCAGCGGCACAGCGCGGTCACCAGCGTGCTCTTGCCGGCATCGGAGGTGGTGCCTTGCACCATGAGGGTGGTCATGCCGTTTCCTTCTGGTAATCGGCCAGGGCCTGGCGTAGACGCTGCTCTTGCGCTTCGCTGGCCGGCAGCCCCAGGCGCACGGCCAGAGGGGTTTCGAACAGACGCACGAGAATGCCGCGACGGGCGAGAACGTCATGCAGGTGCTCGGCCCGTTCGCTGCGCACGTACTGGAACAGGTCGCAGCCGCCGCTGGCGGGCAGGCCAGCCTGCGCCAACAGAGCAGCCAGGCGTTGGCTGGCCTGGGCACAACGCACTCGCTGCAGGTGTTGCGCCGCCTCATCGCGCAGGCAGGCTTGGCCAATCATCCGGGTAGGGCCGCTGACGCACCATGGCCCCAGTATCTCGCCCAGCGCGTGTAGCAGACCCGGCTCGGCCATCACGAAGCCCAGGCGCACGCCGGCCAGGCCAAAGAATTTGCCGAACGAGCGCAGCACGATCAGCCCAGGCTGCCCCGAGCACTCGACGATGCTCTGGTCGGGCGTGTTGTCCATGAACGCTTCATCGACCACCAGCCAACCGCCACGCTGCGCCAGACGGGCGTACCAGCCCAGCAGGCGCTCGCGCGGTACACGCAGGCCGGTGGGGTTGTTGGGGTTGACCAGCAGCAGTACATCGAGGCTATCGAGGGCATCGTCTACCTGCGCTTCGCCGAGTTCGACCAAGGTATGCCCAGCCTTGCCCCAAGCATGTGGATGCTCGGCATAACACGGCGACAGCACCCCGACCCGACTCTGCGCACGCAGCTGCGGCAAGGCCTGTATCGCCGCCTGGGAACCCGCCACCGCCAGCAGGCTATCCACTCCGTAGTAACGGCGTGCGGCCTGCTCCAGGCCATCCTCGTTTTCCGGCAGGCGCGCCCAGGCATCGAGTGGTATCGACGGCACCGCAAACGACCAAGGCGCAATGCCGGTCGACAGGTCCAGCCATTGTTCGCGGGCGATACCGTACTGGCGCACGGCGCGCAGCAGGCGCCCTCCATGCTCAAGCATCGATGTACCCCCCCAGGCAGATCAGCAGCAGCCATAACCACACGCCACGTTGCACCAGGCTCCAGCCCCGCTCGATGGCCTCGGCGTCGGCCGCCGGGCCTTCACCCAGGGTGGCGCGCTCGTGCAGTTCGCCGTGGTACACCGCAGGTCCACCCAGTTCGACCCCCAGGGCACCCGCCCCGGCAGCCATCACAGGCCCGGCGTTGGGGCTGTCCCAGAGCGGCGCCTGCTTGCGCCAGCAGGCCAGGGCCAGGCGGGTCTTGCCCAGCACGGCGTAGGTCAAGGCCACCAGTCTTGCGGGAATATAGTTGAGCACGTCGTCGATACGCGCCGCAGCCCAGCCGAAACGCTCGAAACGCTCGTTGCGGTAGCCCCACATGGCGTCCAGGGTATTGCTCAGCCGGTACAGCACCACACCTGGTGCACCGGCCACGATGAACCAGAACAGCGCTGCGAACACCGCGTCGCTGCCATTCTCCAGCACTGACTCGGTGGCCGCGCGGGCCACGGCAGGTTCGTCCAGTTCGCGGGTTTCGCGGCTGACCAGGTAGCCGACGCGGCGCCGCGCCTCGTCCAGATCACCTCGGCGCAACGCGTCGGCCACCGGCAGCACATGCTCGCCGAGGCTGCGCAGGCCAAGGGCGCAATACAGCGCCAGCATGTCCACGATCCACCCCACCCTAGGCAGCCAGGACAGGATCAACGCCAGCAAGGTCAAGGGCAGCACCGCCAGGCACCAAGCCGTGACGCCATGGCTGCGCCAGCCCCGTCCAGCGCTGTTGAAGCGCTGCTCCAGGCGCTTGGCGAAATTGCCGAACGCCACCAGCGGGTGGCGCCGCTGCGGTTCGCCGAACAGGGCATCCAAGGCCACACCGGCCAAGGTCAGCAGGGCGATGCTCATGGGCGTTCTCCCCACTGGTTTTCAAAGAGCATCTCGCTCAGCGGACGTTCTTGCGCCCATTGTTCCAGCACCAGCATCGGCGCCGGATAAAACGCCTCGACCGGCCCCAGGCACAGCACTGCCACAGGCTTGGCACCCGTGGGCATGCCCAGCAGTTCGGCCAGGGCCTGGGGGTCGAACAGCGACACCCAGCCCATCCCGAGCCCTTCGGCGCGGGCGGCCAGCCACAGGTTCTGGATGGCGCAGGCCAGCGAGGCCAGGTCCATTTCCGGCAAGGTGCGGCGACCGAACAGGTGCGGCTCGCGATTGTCCATCAACGCCGCCACCAGCACCTCGGCGCAGCTGTCGATGCCTTCGACCTTGAGCTTCATGAATTCGTCCGAGCGCTCGCCGAGTGCCTCGGCGGTACGCACCCGTTCCTCCTCCACCAGCGCCTGGATGCGCCCGCGCAGTGGGCGCTGGCTGATACGGATGAAGCGCCACGGCTGCATCAGGCCGACGCTGGGCGCCTGGTGCGCAGCGGCGAGCAGCCGCGCGAGCAGCTCGGGGGCTACCTCCCCGCCGCTGAAATGGCGCATGTCGCGGCGCTCGCCAATGGCGCGGTATACCGCTGCACGTTCAGCGGCACTGAAAGCCTGGTCGTTCATGGTCGCAACAGCGCCGCCGCCGCCTCGGGGTGGGATGGGAAATAGAAGTGCACGTAGGAGGCCGTCAGCCTTCCAACGCGATACACCGCCTCGTTACCGCGCCCGCCGTTGGGACTCAGGCCGCGAGCGATGGGTGCGAGTGCGGTGGTGGTCAGGGAATGGTGGTAGGTGTGCCCGCGCAGGGTGCCTTCCGGCAGCTCCACGGCTTGCAGGGCCAGGGCCGCGAGACGTTTCTGCATCACCGCCTCGCCTGGCAGCAGGCCGAGCAGCTCGGCACGCTCGCCGGCTACATCGGTCAGGGCCTCGAGCAGGTAAAGCATGCCGCCACACTCGGCCAGCAAGGGCTTGCCCTGGGCATGGTGGGCGCGGATCGCTTCGATCATCGGTGCATTGGCGGCCAGGGCGTGATGATGCAATTCGGGGTAGCCGCCAGGCAGGTACAGGCTATCGACCCGCGGCAGGTCGCGGTCGTGCAGCGGCGAGAAGAATTCCAGTTGCGCCCCTTGCCGACGCAGCAGGTCGAGGTTGGCGCCATAGAGGAAGGCAAATGCTTCATCACGCGCCACGCCGATACGTACCCCGGCAAGCAAAGGTGCGGGCACCTGCTGCTCCGGTTCGGCAAAACGCACGGCAGGCGGCAGCGCGGCATCGCAACTCGCGCCCAGCGCCTGGGCAGCGGCATCCAGGCGTGCGTCCAGGTCATTCAACTCACTGGCCTGGACCAGCCCCAGGTGGCGGCTGGGCAACTCGATACCGCGCTCGCGGGACAATCCGCCATACCAACGCAGGCCTTCACTGAGGCTGCCTTCGAGCAACTGCGCATGGCGCAGGCTGCCGACCCGGTTGGCCAGCACCCCGGCGAACGGCAGGTCGGACTGGTAGCACGCCAGGCCCAAGGCCAGGGCGCCGAAGGTCTGGGCCATTGCCGTGCCGTCGATCACTGCCAGCACCGGCACGCCGAAATGGCGCGCCAGGTCGGCGCTCGAAGGTGTGCCGTCGAACAACCCCATCACCCCCTCGATCAGGATCAGGTCAGCCTCGGCGGCGGCGTCCCAAAGCAGGCGGCGGCTTTCCTGCTCACCGATCATCCACATGTCCAGCTGGTACACCGGCGCGCCGCTGGCTCGCTCGAGGATCATCGGGTCGAGGAAATCCGGCCCGCACTTGAACACCCGCACCTTGCGCCCAAGGTTGCGGTGCAGCCGCGCCAGGGCGGCTGTTACCGTGGTCTTGCCCTGGCCCGAAGCAGGCGCGGCGATCAGTACCGCCGGGCAGTGACGCGCCTTATTCAAAGTTCCACACCCTTCTGCGCACGAATGCCGGCCTGGAACGCGTGCTTGAGCATGCCCATCTCGGTGACCGTGTCGGCCAGCTCGTTCATCTCGGGCTTGGCCCCACGACCGGTGACGATCACGTGCTGCATCGGCGGACGGGCCTGCAGGTCGGACAGCACCTGGTCGAGGTCGAGATAGCCGTGCTTGAGGGCGATGTTCAGCTCATCGAGCACCACGAACTGTATCGACGGGTCTTGCAGCAGTTGCCGCGACACCGCCCAGGCTGCCTCGGCGGCCGCGATGTCGCGTTGGCGGTCCTGGGTTTCCCAGGTAAAACCTTCGCCCATCACGTGGTAGCGCACCTGCTCGGGGAAGCGCCGGAAGAACAGTTCCTCGCCGGTACTGTTGCGGCCCTTGATGAATTGCACCACGCCGCACTGCATGCCATGGCCCAGGGCGCGAGCGAGCATGCCGAAGGCCGAGCTGCTCTTGCCCTTGCCGTTGCCGGTCAGCACCAGCAGCAGTCCGCATTCGTTGGGGGCGTTGGCGATGCGCTCGTCGATGATCGCCTTCTTGCGCAGCATGCGCGCCAGGTGACGTTCGTCGCGTTCGGTGGGTTCGCTCATCAGGGGGTCTCCGCAGGCTGTCGGTGCACCGCATGGGCACAGGCTGGCGTGGGCCAGGCAGCGACAGGTCGATAGAAGCAGGCGGAGCGCAACGCGCAGCAGCCGTGGCGAGCGCCACGATGCACCGCGCATCACCCTCCGTGATGCCATTGGCAGTATTCAGGCCGGTCTCCGGGCTCGTGAGCGGGCCTTGGCCCTGGCCGTGCGCCTTCCCGGGTGGCGATACCCAGTGGCCATGCACAGCGTTGACTCACCTACCGTTGCGGGGGCAGCGCCGGAATCGCGCCTTGCAAGCGCTCACCGGCTTCCCAGTTTCACCCCACCGAGCCTAGGCCTGCGGGGCACCTGAAACACGCGCGAAGGTTAGAGGGTTGGTTGCGGAGCGTCAATTGAAGCTCATCGGTCAAGACCTTGGCGCCTGGATACCGACGGTTTGACTTGTCTCGACAGCGAAGCAGTGATATCACATAGCCATCACCTGGCTGTTCGCGACTATAACGACAAGGAGAGCGCCACATGCAAGGCTTGATCATCCATAACCCGCACCTGGAATTCCTGCGCCCTGCCCTCGAGCGCTGGATCGACTGCATCGATCGCTTCCAGCAAGTCCATGGCGACAACGAAGCCCCCTACTGGCATGGCGTCGGCGCCAACGCCGGCCTGCTCGCCGCTGCTGCCTGGCAGGCCGAGCTGGTGGCGTTGCAGCAGTACCAGAGCAAGAAACAACGCGATGAGGGTGAGCGCGAGGGGCGTTGCGAGCTGTCCATCGCCGATGCCGAGCAGGTCATTCACCTGCGTGCCAGCCAGCGCTGGCCGCGCATCGCCGGCCTCGACCTGGCCGCAGCCCTGGGCGAAACCACCGCCCTCGCCCGCCAGGCCGCCTACCCCAGCCAGCTCAAGGCCGGCGCGCTGTTCGTCAGCCCCTGGAAGGCTGGCCAGCATGCCAGCCCCGAGGAACTGCAAGACCTGGTCGACGACCTGCAAAAGCACACCGCCTGCGCCCTCGCCTGGTACTTCCCCTACGCCATGCGCAAGCTGCACAACGAGCTGGGGCAATACTTCCCAGGCGTGGCGCTATTGCTCAAGCAGGCTTGAGCCACTGGCACCTGGCGGTGGAAAGAAGCGTTCGACGATGGCGGGCGTCCTGATCCGCGACACGAAGTGTGTACGGTCGAACAGCTCGGCACTGCGCAGGTCGTATACCGGCCCAGTCACTGGGGCGGAGATTTGCCGGAGCACGACGTGGATGAACCGGTAGTGCTCGCCGTGCACCTGCTCCAGCTTGTCGATACGAAAGTACTTGCCCGGCAGGAAGAGGGTTTCGCCTTCGTCCCAATACAGCGAGAACGCGCTGATCGGGGTACCGTCGTGGTAGTACCCGGCCGGCAGCTCGAAAATGATCGAGCTGTCGTCGAATACACCGGACATGCCCGCGGGTGCATGGGCCTTGTCGGTGGAGGCGAATTCGCCCACTTTGTAGGGGTTCTCGGTAAAGGAGGTGATGTCGGTGTTGATCAGTACATCGCCGACCCGCAACGCGCCTGTGCGATAGCGATTGCCACCGGTCCCCCTACCACTGTGCCCGCCGCGGTAGAGCGTGACCTGGTTGCTCTTGGGCAACGCCTCGAGGCTGTTGGCCAGGTCGCTGATGTAGTCGTCCTCGTCGCCATAACGGTAGGTCCCCGAACGGAACACATCGTTCACCTTGGACTCGTCGCTGGTGTAGTACTCGATCAATGAGTTGTAGTAATCCCGACCGTATCGGTACGAGTAATGCTTGGCGCCATCGACATGCACGCAATCCAGGCCATTCTCGTCCACAGCCGGGGCGACACCCTGCTCCAGTTCGTGCACCGGCCAGTCTCGCAGCAGAGACTTCTGCCGCCGCAAGGATGCCGTCGATTGTGCACCACTTTGCGCAGTATCGACCCGCAGGTAGCGGTTCCAGAACTCCGAGGTGACGCTGGGCATGCCCTGGACGACCGGCGGGTTACCACCGACCAGGCGCGGTGGCGCGAGCAGGCGCCAGACCCCGTCATCATCCAGCTGCACCGGGTGCAGCGGCCCGAAGGCGAATGGGGCGTCGGGCGAAACGATCAACCACACCGCCAGCTCATGGCTGTAGCGCACCCGGTAGGACACCCCTTCCAGAAGAATCCAGCAGCCTCCCTGGCTGTCGATGCTCACCTCGCGCAGCCTGCCCCAGCTCCCCAGCTCGCCATCGAGCACTTGGTTGGCCGCCTGCTGCTGCAGGAAAGCAGGAGCTAACGCTTGTGGCTCCCAGCTGGCCAGGGAAATGTTGCGTTCGCTGACCGGGACCTCATAGGACAGCAAAGCGAAGCTCGAGGCAAAACCAAGGTCGACCATGTTCAGGGCCGCAAACAGGCTATCAAGCACGGCCTCGCGCATGGCTTGCTTACGCTCGCTGGTGCTCATTGCCGTCAAGGCCGTTTCCACGTCGAGCGCCACCTTGGCGACGCTGACCCCTAGCAAGGTCAGCGTAATTGGCCAGCCCATCGGCGCGAAGCCGCCAAACACCCTGAGGAAGGCTGACAGGTAGCCACTCCACATGGCCCGGCGCAGATCTGCGTTGCTCAGTATCGTGTCGGCGTTCTGGCGCATCTCCTGGCAAGCCAGATCGGCCAGGTAGACAAACAGGTTCTGCGTTACCGGCCTTCGCAGGAAGGTGAGCACGGCAGCGGCAGCCTGCTCGTCGGCACTGTCGGCGATACCCTTCAAATGTGTTCTGACCGCCACGATGCGATCGGGGTCGCGGGCACTGACGTGGGCGGCTCGCAGGTAGGCTGCCAGGACGGTGGTGTCCTGCAACTCGGTGCGCAACCAACTCGCCATCGCTTGCTCGGAGTCGAAACCCTGCAATGCTTCGCTGGACCAAGGGCGGTACAGCAGCACACGACCATCTTCCGCGGCAAGGCTGTAGAAAACGGCCCGGTCAACCTGGTCGATGGCGTAGCGGCTGACGGTCAAAGGGCCCGAGGTGTGATCCTGCGACAAGATGGCCACGGTCGGCAGCCGGGTCGGCAGTAGCTGGGTGTGGACCATCTGCCGCACACGCTGCAAGTCCGTAGCGGTGATTCGCCCGTCACGCTTGGCGACGGTCGCATGACCCAGCAGGTTGATCCTGGCCAGCACGCGGAAATCCTGGTTATGCGTGTTCCAGAAGCGCTCGATCTCGGCGCGGTAGTAGACCGCAAAGTCCAATGCCCAAAGGTCCTGCTGCACGGCACTGCCAAGCACCGCCACCTCGTTGCGCTCATTGAAGGTGCCGGCCTGCGCGCCTTGGCGGTAGAACCCGCCATACTGGTCAAGCTCATCGGGAGCCTGCTGGAAGTGAGCATCGAAGCGATTGACCACCAGTTCGGTGATATGGCTCGACTTGCGCGGCGTCCCGCTGTGCTGCCAGCCCGTGAAACTCCGGTCACTGCCGCTCCCGCCCTGGAACTGGTGCCACCAGACGAAGCGCGGGTCAAGCGCTTTGCCGCTACGCGCGAGCAGGATACGGCTCGCCTGCTTGTGCGCCAGCATGTAAGGGTCGGGGTAGGACGCAAGGACCTGGTCGATCAGCCGGACCAGCGGACGCCCGGCATCCAGGGCTTCCAGGCTGCGCTGTGCGCGTTCCTTGATGCTGCTCATTGATGCACTCCTAGGTTTTGATCTCGAGGAGCGGCATGCTGGGCAACTGGAACGTCGGCGCAGCGGTAGATAAATGTGATGGCGCAGAAGCTAGCGGGTCAGGGGTTCTGCGCCAGGTGCCCAGCCTGCAGCACCCGCTTGGCCTGCAGGTACGACTTGGCCCAGTAGCTGTTGCTGAGGTAGTCCAGGCGCACGGTACCGCCGGTGGACGGCGCGTGCACGAAGCGCCCTTCGCCGACGTAGATACCGGCGTGGCTCACCTGCCCGCCGCCGTTGGTGGCGAAGAACACCAGGTCACCAGACTGCAAGGCGCTCATGTCGATGCTGGGCGCACGCATCACGATCATCTCGCGGGTAGTGCGCGGCAGGTTGATGCCGGCGGCATCGCGATACACGTAGCCGATCAGGCCACTGCAATCGAAGCCGGAATCCGGCGTGTTGCCGCCCCAGCGATAGGGCGTACCGACCAGCCCGATGGCACGAAACAGGACGTCGTAGGCAGCGGGCGAGGAAGGTGGCTGCTCATTGAAGGTCACCTGCGGCCGCACCACCGGGGCAGGTGCCGGGGCGCGACTCGAACAGGCGGCGAGCAGGGCTACCAAGGAAAGGAGTGCGAAGCGCGTCATCATCGCCATGGCCGAAAACTTCCTGTCTGCGGCCAACGGCCACAGGCGAAAAAGAGTTGAGAAATTAGATTAGACGCTTTTCGTAAATGCGCACGGCGACGCGCTTTTCAGCTACGCCGCCGTGGCAGGTTACAGCATTTTGATATCAAATCAATTGCGCGAGATCGTGGTCGGCGCCAGGGCCAGGGCGCGCTTGGCCTCGATGAAGGTCTTGCTCCAGTAGCGGTCACCGAGGCTATCGATGCGCACGCCACCGCTGCGGCGGCTGCTGGAGTGGATGAACTGGTTGTCACCCAGGTAGATACCGGCGTGGCTCACACGGCCGCGGCCATTGGTGGCGAAGAACACCAGGTCGCCAGGCTTGAGCTTGTTGCGCGCGACCTTGGGGGCGTCGACGTTTATCATCTCGCGGGTCGAGCGCGGCAGGGTCATGCCCGCCTCTTCGCGGAACAAGTAGCCGATAAAGCCGCTGCAATCGAAGCCGGACTGTGCCGAGGTACCGCCAAAGCGATAACGGGTGCCGATCAGTTCCTTGCCGCGCTCCAGAATACTGTCGGCCAAGACCGGCAGCTGGTAAGGCTTGTTGCTGGAGAAGGCTTGCAGGTCATCTTCGTTGGCGAGGTCATCGTCGCTGAATACCGAAGACGCTGCGACATCGGACTTGACCGCCGATTGGGCGGTGACCGAAGGGTGAACCTGGGGCTGGGAAACCGGGCCATGGGCCGCGCAGCCAAAAAGCAGGGTCACGAGTGCGAGTGGCACGAGGGGTGCGAAGCGTTTGAGCATGGGCACGGCCGTGTCTGTAATCCTTTAGAAGGGGGAAACTATGCCCTCTATCATGGCCATTTGCAAATTTTATTAGGGAAAATGTGACTTTTGCGTTTTGCCGCTCTAGGCCAGGTTTTTCAAGGCTTTACCAGCCCAGGGTTTCCTTGAGGAAGGGGATGGTGAGCTTGCGCTGAGCTTGCAGCGAGGCCTGGTCGAGGCGTTCGAGCAAGTCGAACAGTGCGCTCATGCTGCGTGTACCACGGGTGAGGATGAAGTGCCCGACTTCGTCGGTGAGGTGCAGGCCGCGGCGCGAGGCGCGCAGTTGCAGGGCGCGCAGCTTGTCCTCGTCGGACATGCCACGCATCTGGAAGACCAGTGCCAGGGTCAGGCGCGACTTGAGGTCGGGCAGCTTGATCGGCAGCTCGCGTGGCGAACTGGAGGCCGCCAGCAACAAGCGTCGGCCACTGTCGCGCAGGCGGTTGAACAGGTGGAACATCGATTCCTCCCAGTCCGCCTTGCCGGCGATCACATGCAGGTCGTCGATGCACACCAGCTCGTACTGAGCGAGGTAGTCCAGCAGCTCCACGCCACGGTCGAGCAACTGCGCCAGCGGCAGGTAAACCGCTGGCTCGCCGCGCTGCTGGAAACGGTGGGTGGCGGCCTGCAACAGGTGACTGCGGCCCACGCCCTGCTTGCCCCACAGGTAGATGAGGCTCTCGGTCCAGCCGGCGTCGGCTTCGCACAGCCGCTCGACGTAGCCCAATGCAGCGGCATTGGCGCCCGGATAGTAGTTGATGAAGGTGGCGTCATCGCGCAGGCGCACACCCAGGGGCAACTGGATCGGTTTCATGCTGGCTGACGGTCGCGAGGACCACGAGGGTGCCTTTGGAGAACGGTGTGCAAAGTCTATACCCGCAGCGCCAACGGCACAATCGGGGTGGCAAATAGCGCTAGAAAAATCAACAAGTTGCGCGGCTTGGCGGACGCCAGGCCGCGCAACCTGGACTACAACTGCGGGTCGCTGTCGCCGCTGTACATGTCCGACTCCTTATAGAGGTCGTGCACATGCCGCAGCAGCACCATGATCACTGCCGCCACCGGCAATGCCAGCAGCACCCCGGTAAAGCCGAACAGCTCGCCGCCGGCGAGAATCGCGAAGATCACCGCCACCGGGTGCAGACCGATTCGATCGCCCACCAACAACGGCGTCAGCACCATGCCTTCGAGGGTCTGGCCGACCATGAACACTGCGACGATCGCCAGCATCGGGTACAGATCGCCGCCGAACTGGAACAAGCCCGCCAGCAGCGCAGCCCCGATGCCGATGATGAACCCCATGTACGGCACGATCGCCGCAAGCCCTGCCAGCAGGCCGATCAACAGGCCCAGCTCGAGCCCCACCAGCATCAACCCTGCCGCGTAGATCATGCCCAGCGCCAGCATCACCAGCAACTGCCCGCGAACAAAGGCGCCCAGCACCTCATGGCACTCGCCTGCAAGGCCCACCACCTGTTCTTCGCGTTGCCGCGGCAGCAGGCTGCGCAGCTTGGCCATCATCAGGTCCCAGTCGCGCAGCAGGTAGAACCCCACCACCGGGATCAGCACCAGGTTGGCCAGCCAGGCCAGCAGCGCCAAACTCGAGGCAGTGGCCTGGGAAAGCACGACGCCGACGATATCGGTGGTCTGGCCCATGTGCTCGCCAATGGCGGCCTTGATCTTGTCGAACTTCCAGAAGCCATCGGCCAGGCCCAGGCGGCTTTGCACCCAGGGCAGCGCGCTGTGCTGCAACCAGTCGAGCATCTGCGGTGCCAATTCGTACAGGCGCACCAGCTGCTTGGCCAGCATCGGTATCAGCACCAGCAGCAGCGCCAGGAAGATCAAGGTGAACAGGCCGAACACTGCCACCACGCCCCAGGTCCGTGACAGGCCCAGGCGTTCCAGGCGGTCGACCAGCGGGTCGGCCAGGTAGGCGAGCAGGATGCCGACCAAGAACGGCGACAGGATGTTATGCAAAGCGTACAGCAGCAAGGCGCCCAGCAGAGCAACCCCCAACCACAGCCAACGGCGCAGGTCCATCATTACCGACACTCCTTACCAGCCGAACCGCAGGCCATCGAATGGCTTGGGTGCAGCGACATCGGGCACACCGGGTTGCCCCGTAGCGGCTTGTGGCGCAGGGACAGGCGCAGGCTCGGCAGGCAATTCGTGCAGCTTGGCAAGACCCAACTGCGCGCGCAGTTGCTCGCGGTTGCCGGTAACCGCATAGGTCAGGGTCGCACCGTCGGCCATCTGCAAGCGAGGGCCATAGGGCTCCATCACTCGGCTGAGCTCGGCATAGCGTTGCAGGTTCATGCCCTGCACCTGTACTTGCAGCTCGCTGCTGGCACCGGGCCGGGTGACATAGCGCGGCGCCAGGCGGCTGCTGACCGCCAGCATCACCGCATCGGCCAGGGCTGCCGGGTCGGCGCCCTCGGCCGAGCCCTGTTCGCGTTGCTCGCCCTGCCACAGTTGCCACTTGCCCTGCCACTTGCCGTCAGCTTCATGGGCATGAACGGCCAACAGCGCGTCGGCGCCATAGCGCTCGGAGGCTTCGCGCAGCGGCGCCGGGTCCTTGCCTTCGAGCTGCTTGGCATTGGCCACCAGTTGCTCCTGCAGGTCGCCCAGCGGCAGGCGCAGCGGCAAGCCGCGGTGCTGCGCGGCACGGCGCAGGGGTTCGGCGCTGGCTTGGCCGTCGCCGACCAGGTTGCTGCCCTCGACGCTGTCGTTCAGCCACCAGCCAATGATCGAGGGCCGGTTGCTGCCCCACAGCGCAAGGCCCGCCTGGCGCAGCGCACGCTCGGTGCTGCCGGGGTCGAACTCCACCACCAGGCTTTCCGGTGGCCCGGCCTCGGTGCCGACCTGGTTGATGATTTGTTGCGGGTCCTTGCGCAAGGCCACGACGGCAGGGTTCTGCACCGCCTTGGGGTCGCCGGTCAAGCGCAGGACCAGGGTATCGAGGGCCTTGCCGGTGGCCTGGGCACGGGCCTCGCCGCCCTGCCCGTCGAGGGGCTCGCGGACCTGGTAGAGGCCGGAGACGTTTTCGGCCTGGGCCATCGACCCGACCAGGCCCAGGCAGGCGGCTGCCAGGTAGTTGAGAACACGCATTGGGGATTCCTGTCCAGATGAACGACTAGCAGCTTATGACTTGCAGCTTATACAGAAGGTGCCATGGCAACCAGCCACAGCACCTGGAACAGGATTTTTACCGATTTCCCACCCAGCCCGTCGGCCTGAGGATGGCCGCTGCCCGGCAACCCTGATAAAATCGCGCGCCTTCGCAGACCAGTCACGTGCAGGCAGCCGCCGCTTCGCAAGCCGGCCTTGGCCGCGCTGGTCGTTTTCCCGAATCCCTCCCTCCTAAAGGCCTGGATCAATGAGCAAGCAACCCTCCCTGAGCTACAAAGACGCCGGTGTAGACATCGACGCCGGCGAAGCACTGGTCGAACGCATCAAGGGCGTAGCCAAGCGCACCGCACGCCCTGAAGTCATGGGTGGCCTGGGCGGCTTCGGCGCCCTCTGCGAGATCCCGGCCGGCTACAAGCAGCCGGTGCTGGTCTCCGGCACCGACGGCGTCGGCACCAAGCTGCGCCTGGCGCTGAACCTGAACAAGCACGACAGCATCGGCCAGGACCTGGTCGCCATGTGCGTCAACGACCTGGTGGTGTGCGGCGCCGAGCCGCTGTTCTTCCTCGACTACTACGCCACCGGCAAGCTCAACGTCGACGTAGCGGCCACCGTGGTCACCGGCATCGGCGCCGGTTGCGAATTGGCCGGCTGCTCGCTGGTCGGTGGTGAAACCGCCGAAATGCCTGGCATGTACGAAGGCGAAGACTACGACCTGGCCGGCTTCTGCGTCGGCGTGGTGGAAAAAGCCGAGATCATCGACGGCTCCAAGGTGGTCACCGGCGACGCGCTGATCGCCCTGCCGTCCTCCGGCCCGCACTCCAACGGCTACTCGCTGATCCGCAAGATCCTCGAAGTGTCCGGCACCGACATCGAGAACACCCAGCTCGACGGCAAGCCGCTGGCCGACCTGCTGATGGCGCCGACCCGCATCTATGTAAAGCCCCTGCTGCAACTGATCAAGCAGACCGGCGCAGTCAAGGCCATGGCCCACATCACCGGTGGCGGCCTGCTGGACAACATCCCGCGCGTGCTGCCAAAAGGCGCCCAGGCGGTGGTCGACGTGGCCAGCTGGCAGCGCCCGGCGGTGTTCGACTTCCTGCAGGAAAAAGGCAACGTCGACGAGCACGAGATGCACCGTGTGCTGAACTGCGGCGTGGGCATGGTCATCTGCGTGGCCCAGGACCAGGTCGACGCGGCCCTGAACGTACTGCGCGCCGAAGGTGAGCAGCCATGGGTCATCGGCCGCATCGCCGAAGCTGCCGAAGGCGCTGCCCAGGTCGAGCTGCAGAACCTCAAGGCACACTGATGCCGGGAAAGACCTGTAACGTGGTGGTATTGCTGTCGGGCTCCGGCAGCAACCTGCAGGCGTTGATCGACAGCCTCGCCGCCCAGCAAGGCCCCGCGCGAATCCGCGCGGTGATTTCCAACCGCGCCGACGCCTACGGCCTGGAACGGGCCAAGGCGGCCGGTATCGACACCGCCGTGCTCGAGCACGGTGGCTTCGAGGGCCGCGAAGCCTTCGATGCGGCGCTGGTGGCGCTGGTCGACAGCTTCCAACCCGACCTCGTGGTGCTGGCCGGTTTCATGCGTATTCTCAGTGGCACCTTCGTGCGCCACTACCATGGCCGCCTGCTGAACATACATCCGTCACTGTTGCCGAAGTACAAAGGCCTGCACACCCATCAACGGGCGTTGGACGCCGGCGATGCGGAGCATGGCTGCAGCGTGCACTTCGTCACCGAGGAACTCGATGGCGGGCCTCTGGTCGTACAGGCTGTGGTTCCAGTTGCTACGAAGGACACCGTGCAGACCCTCGCCCAGCGGGTGCACCAGCAGGAACACCAGATCTACCCGCTGGCCGTGCGCTGGTTCGCCGAAGGACGCTTGCGTCTGGGCGAACAGGGTGCGTTACTGGATGGCCAGCCGCTGGCGGCCAGCGGTCACTTGATTCGACCCTAGGAGAAATTATGCGTCGCGCCCTGCTCTTGGCTCTCGCCGTGCTCGCCCTGCCCCTCCAGGCAGCTGACCTGAAACCCTTCTCGGCCAGCTATACCGCGGACTGGAAACAGCTGCCCATGAGCGGCACCGCCGAGCGCAGCCTGGAAAAGAACGCCAACGGTACCTGGAGCCTGAACTTCAAGGCCTCCATGATGATCGCCAGCCTGACCGAGCAAAGCACCCTGCGCATGGACAAGGACACCTTGCAACCACAGAGCTACCACTTCGAGCGTGGCGGCCTGGGCAAGGCAAAGAAGGTCGACCTGAGCTTCGATTGGGCCAGCAAGAAGGTCACCGGCAGCGACCGCGGCGACGCCGTCGACCTGCCGCTGAACCGCGGCGTATTGGACAAGTCGTCCTACCAGCTGGCGTTGCAGCATGACGTGGCTGCCGGCAAGAAGAGCATGACCTACCAGGTGGTCGACGGTGACGAGATCGACACCTATGACTTCCGCGTGCTCGGTACCGAGAAAGTAGCCACCAAGACCGGCCAGGTCGAGGCCATCAAGGTCGAGCGTGTCCGCGACCCGAGCCAGAGCAAGCGCATCACCGAGCTGTGGTTCGCCAAGGACTGGGATTACCTGTTGGTGCAACTGCGCCAGGTCGAGACTGACGGCAAGGAATACGTGATCGTGCTGCAAGAGGGTACGGTCGATGGCAAGGCGGTGAAGGGTAGCTGAACCTCCCTTGCCCAACCTCGAAGCCCCGCCATGTGCGGGGCTTCTTTTTTCCCGGGGTAGTGTCGGCCTGCAACGACCGGCGCAATCTCTGAAGGAGCGTATCCGCCCGCGAATCAGCCCCGCAGTGAATGGCCAGCGCTCTGCCCTGGTTCGCGGGCAAGCCCGCTTCCACAGGGGGAGGCGTTGTGCTCGCCGTTTGATGAACATTGTTTCATGGCGGTTTTACTTACTTAGCCTGCTAACAAACTCTATAAATGAGTTGTGCGACACAGTGTCGCAGCCAACTCAAGCAGTGGAGTTTACCGATGACTGTCCAAGTAACCGAACGCGACGAATCGAAAATGTCCCACGAAGGCCTGGCCGCTGGCGTGCGGATCTGGGACGTTTACCAGCAAGGCCAACTGGTCGGCATGTTCCATGAAGAACACCAGGCCCAGCAGTACCGCCTGGAGTTGGAGCAGCAGGAAAACCAGCGCAGTGCCCAGTAACAACGGCTTGAAGAAAAAACCCCGCCTAGGCGGGGTTTTCGTTTTTCACCACATCAAGTCGTCAGGAATCTTGTAGGCCGCGTACGGATCGTCCTCGTCCGTCTCTTCCACATGGGTATTGAGCAGCAGGATGCGCTTGGGGTCGCGCTCCTGGATCTTCACCGCCGCTTCGCGTGGAATCACTTCGTAGCCACCGCCATGGGCGACGATCGCCAGCGAGCCGCTACTGAGCTTGCTGCGCATCAGGGCGTTGACGGCGATGCGCTTGACCTTCTTGTCGTCGACGAAGTTGTAGTAGTCCTCGGTGGTGAGCTTGGGCAGGCGGGTGGCTTCGATCAGCTGCTTGACCTGCGCGGCGCGCGCCTTCTGCTCGGCTTTTTCCTGGACCTGGCGGTTCAGCTCCTGGTCTTTCCTGGCCTTGTCGGCCATGGCTTCCTTGGCCAGGCGCCGCTGGCTGTCGTCAACCTCGACCTGGCCCTTGTGTTCCAGGCGTTTTTGTTTCTTCTCGGCTTTGTTGGTCTGGGAGACCTGCTTCTGGTTGACCAGACCGGCCTTGAGCAATTGATCGCGAAGGGAAAGGCTCATTAGGTGTTCACTCACTTATGCATCGGCTCAGCCGCAGCTGGGCAGGTTCTTTTCCTGACGCTTGGCTTCGCCCCAAAGGGCATCCAGCTCGTCAAGGTTACAATTCTCGATCGGTCGGCCGCTGTCGCGCAATGCCTGTTCGATAAAGCGGAAACGTCGCTCGAACTTGCGGTTGGCGCGGCGCAGGGCGTTTTCCGGGTCTTGCTTGAGGTGTCGGGCCAGGTTGACGGCGGCGAACAGCAGGTCGCCTACTTCATCCTCCAGCGCGTCAGTATCGCCATCGGCCATGGCTTGCAGCACTTCGTCGAGCTCTTCGCGGACCTTGTCCAGCACCGGCAGCGCCTCGGGCCAGTCGAAACCGACCGTGGCAGCGCGCTTTTGCAGCTTGGCCGCGCGTGACAGTGCAGGCAAGGCGGCGGGCACATCGTCGAGCAACGATAGCTGCTCGGGGGTGCTTTTCTCGGCGCGTTCCTCGGCCTTGATCTCTTCCCAGCGCGACTTTACCTGGGCCTCGCTCAGGCTTGGGGTGTCGAGTGGTGCGTAGAGATCGCCCGTGGGGAACACATGGGGGTGGCGGCGGATCAGCTTGCGGGTGATCGAGTCGACCACGCCGTCGAAGGCGAAGCGCCCTTCTTCACGGGCCAGCTGGCTGTAGTAGACCACTTGGAACAACAAGTCGCCGAGCTCGCCTTGCAGGTGCTCGAAATCGCCGCGTTCGATGGTGTCGGCGACTTCGTAGGCTTCCTCGATGGTGTGCGGGACGATGCTGGCGTAATCCTGCTGCAGGTCCCAGGGGCAGCCGTGCCTGGGGTCGCGCAGACGGGCCATCAGGTGTAGCAGGTCGTCGAGGGTGTAGGTCATGGCAGGTCCTTTGGTGCAGACCCCTTCGCGGGCAAGGCCGCTCCTACAGGCTAGTCGCAGACCTGTAGGAGCGGGCTTGCCCGCGAAGAAGGCGACGCAGTCTCAAGGCGTACGGTTACGCCGCGTCTCGATGATGTTCGGCAACTGCGAGATGCGCCCCAGCAAGCGCCCCAGCGCATCCAGGCCGGGAATCTCGATGGTCAGCGACATCAGCGCGGTGTTGTCTTCCTTGTTCGAACGCGTGTTCACCGCCAGCACGTTGATCTTCTCGTTGAGCAGCACCTGCGATACATCGCGTAGCAGGCCCGGGCGGTCGTAGGCGCGGATGACGATGTCGACCGGATAGGTCTGCACCGGGATCGGCCCCCAGCTCACCTGGATCATCCGCTCAGGCTCCTTGCCCGCCAGTTGCAGCACCGAGGCACAGTCCTGGCGGTGAATGCTCACGCCGCGGCCCTGGGTGATGTAGCCGACGATGGCATCGCCGGGCAGTGGCTGGCAGCAGCCAGCCATCTGGGTCAACAGGTTGCCCACCCCCTGGATCTGGATATCGCCGCGCTTGCCCGCCCGAATGCCACGGGCCTGGCGCGGAACCAGCTCGGGCTCCAGGCGCTCGGGCTCGAGCAGTTGCTGGGCCGCGTTGACCATGTGCGCCAGGCGCAGGTCGCCGGCCCCGAGGGCGGCAAACATGTCTTCGGCGGTCTTCACGTTGGCCTTCTCGGCCAGGCGCTCGAAGTCCACCTGCGGCAGGCCCAGGCGGCTCAGCTCGCGCTCGATCAGGGTCTTGCCGGCGGCGACGTTCTGGTCGCGCGCCTGCAGCTTGAACCAGTGGACGATCTTCGCCCGCGCCCGCGAAGTGGTGACGTAGCCCAGGTTGGAGTTCAGCCAGTCGCGGCTAGGGTTGCCGTGCTTGCTGGTGATGATCTCCACCTGCTCGCCAGTCTGCAGGCTGTAGTTCAGCGGCACGATGCGCCCGTTGATCTTGGCGCCGCGGCAGTTGTGACCGATCTCGGTGTGCACGCGGTAGGCGAAGTCCAGCGGCGTGGCGCCCTTGGGCAGGTCGATGGCGTGGCCGTCGGGGGTGAACACATAGACCCGGTCCGGCTCGATATCGACCCGCAACTGCTCGGCCAGGCCGCCGATGTCGCCCAGCTCCTCGTGCCACTCCAACACCTGGCGCAGCCAGGAGATCTTCTCTTCGTAGTGGTTGGAGCTGGACTTGACGTCGGTGCCTTTGTAGCGCCAGTGGGCGCAAACCCCCAGCTCGGCCTCCTCGTGCATGCCGTGGGTACGGATCTGTACCTCCAGCACCTTGCCCTCCGGGCCGATCACCGCGGTGTGCAGCGAGCGGTAGCCGTTCTCCTTGGGGTTGGCGATGTAGTCGTCGAACTCCTTGGGAATGTGCCGCCACAGGGTATGCACGATGCCGAGCGCGGTATAGCAGTCGCGAATTTCCGGCACCAGCACGCGCACCGCGCGCACGTCATAGATCTGGCTGAACTCCAGGCCCTTGCGCTGCATCTTGCGCCAGATCGAATAGATGTGTTTCGCCCGGCCGCTGATGTCGGCGTTCACGCCGGTGGCCAGCAGCTCGTTCTGCAACTGGTTCATCACGTCGCTGATGAAGCGCTCGCGGTCGAGCCGGCGCTCGTGCAACAGCTTGGCGATCTGCTTGTACTGGTCGGGCTCCAGGTAGCGGAAGGACAGGTCTTCCAGCTCCCACTTGATATGGCCTATCCCCAAGCGGTGGGCCAGCGGCGCATAGATGTCGAACACCTCGCGGGCCACGCGCATGCGTTTTTCGTCATCGGCAGCCTTGACCGCACGGATGGCGCACGTACGTTCGGCCAGCTTGATCAGTGCCACGCGCACGTCATCGACCATGGCCACGAGCATCTTGCGCAGGTTCTCGACCTGCGCCTGGGAGCCGAGTACCAGCGACTGGCGCGGGCTGAGGCTGGCGCTGATGGCAGCCATGCGCAGCACCCCGTCGATCAGCTTGGAGACGACCGGGCCAAAGCGTTGGCCGACCTCGGCCAGGGTGACCTTGCCTTCGCGAACCGAGCGATAGATCACGGCGGCGACCAGCGAGTCCTGGTCGAGCTTGAGGTCAGCGAGGATTTCAGCGATTTCCAGGCCTGCCTGGAAGCTGGACGTACCGTCGGCCCAGGAATGCTTGGCCGGGTTGCCCTTCTTCTCGACTTCCTGGGCGAACTCGCAGGCCTCCTTGAGGGCCGTGCGATCGAGCGCCGAATCGACGCTTACCACATGATCCAGCCATGCATCGAGATTGATACTGCCGTCGGTGTTGACCGGCTGGTGCACTCTCACCTGTACCATGTTTCCTATACCTTTCCATACAGCACGCCACGCGGACGCACTGGCAATCAAACGTGCTGCCCCCTTTCCATGGGAGCCGCACCAAGAGGGCTGCGATCAGCCCACCTCGAATAACGCCATGGCCTCGACATGCGCCGTCTGAGGAAACATGTCGAGAATCCCGGCCCTTTTTAACCGGTAACCCTGCTCGACCAGCACCTGCGCATCTCGCGCCAGCGTGGCCGGGTTGCACGATACATAGACCAACCGCTTCGCCCCGAGTCGGGCGATGCCCTGCACCACTTCGAAGGCGCCATCGCGCGGTGGGTCCAAGAGTACCGCAGAAAAGCCTTCCTCGGCCCACTCGGCAGCCGCCAAAGGCTGCGATAAATCGGCCTGAAAAAACCGAGCGTTATGCACCTCGTTGTCACGGGCATTGGCAGCGGCGCGCTCGACCATCGCCTGCACGCCTTCCACCGCCACCACTTCGCGAGCCTGGCGTGCCAGCGGCAGGGCGAAGTTGCCCAGGCCGCAGAACAGGTCCAGTACCCGCTCATCCGCTTGCGGTGCCAACCAGGCCAACGCCTGTTCGATCATCGCAGTATTCACCTGGGCGTTGACCTGGACGAAGTCGCCCGGTCGCCAGGCAAGTTCCAGCCCCCACGGGGCCAGAGCGAAGCCCAGTTGCGCGCCGGCCTCGAGCGGTGCCGGCTCACCCTCGCCCTGCAGCCACAGCTGGGCACCGGCCTGCTCGCAGAACGCCTGCAAGCGCGCCAGGTCCTCGCTGGGCAGCGGTGCGACATGCCGCAGCAGCACAGCCTCGGCACTGCCACTGAACAACTCCACGTGCCCCAGCGCCTGCGGTTTGTCCAAGCTGCGCAGCACGGTCGGCAAGTGGCGCATGATCGTTTGCAAGGGCTGTACCAGCACCGCGCAATCGTCGATGGCAACGATGTCCTGGCTGGCCTCGGCACGGAAACCGACGTGCAATTGACGCGCCTTGGCATCCCAGCGCACGGCCACCCGCGCCCGGCGCCGGTAGCCGAATTCCGGACCGGCCAAGGGCGCAGCCCATGCCTCAGGTTGGACATTGGCGACGCGCTGCAGTTGCTCGGCGAGGGTGCGTTGCTTGAGCGCCAATTGGCCGTCGTGCGGTAGATGTTGCAGGTTGCAGCCGCCGCATCGGGCATAGTGCCGGCAAGGCGCCTCGCGGCGCTCAGGGCTGGCTTGCAGCACACGCTCCAGACGCGCCTCGACCACCTTGCCACGGGCATTGAGCACCCGCGCCTCGACCGCCTCGCCTGCCAGGGCACCGCTGACGAACCAGGTGCGTCCCTCGAGGAAGGCGATGCCCCGGCCATCCCCGGCCAGGCGCTCGATAGCCAGTTTCTGTTTCTTGCCGACCGGGACCTGGGCCGTGCGCTCGCCGCCTGCAGGCTGGAAGCGCAAGCCGCCGCTGCTTTTCTTCCTGGACATCAGTTTGCGTCGAACAGGCCGGTGGACAGGTAGCGGTCGCCGCGGTCGCAGATGATTGCCACCATCACCGCGTTTTCCACTTCCTGCGACAGGCGCAGCATGGCCGCCACCGCACCGCCAGAGGACACACCACAGAAAATGCCCTCTTCGCGGGCAAGCCGGCGCATGGTTTCCTCGGCTTGCTGCTGGGACATGTCGACCACCCGGTCTACGCGTGTGGCGTCGAAGATTTTCGGCAGGTACTCCTGCGGCCAGCGGCGGATGCCGGGAATGGCCGAGCCTTCCATCGGTTGCAGGCCGACGATCTGCACCGCCGGGTTCTGTTCCTTGAGGTACTGCGAGCAGCCCATGATGGTACCGGTGGTGCCCATGGAACTGACGAAATGGGTGATGCTGCCCTGGGTCTGTTGCCAGATTTCCGGGCCGGTGCTGTTGTAGTGGGCGATAGGGTTGTCGCCATTGGCGAACTGGTCGAGCACCAGGCCACGGCCTTCGGCCTGCAGCTTCTCGGCAAGGTCCCGGGCCCCTTCCATGCCCTCTTCCTTGGTCACCAGGATCAGCTCGGCGCCATAGGCGGTCATGGCGGCCTTGCGCTCGGCGGTGGAGTTGTCCGGCATGATCAGGATCATCTTGTAGCCCTTGATCGCCGCCGCCATCGCCAGGGCGATACCGGTGTTGCCGGAGGTAGCCTCGATCAGCGTGTCGCCGGGCTTGATCTGACCGCGCAGCTCGGCGCGGGTGATCATCGACAAGGCCGGGCGGTCCTTCACCGAACCCGCCGGGTTGTTGCCTTCGAGCTTGAGCAGCAGGGTATTGCTGGTCTGCCCGGCAATGCGTTGCAGGCGAACCAGGGGCGTGTTGCCGACGCAATCGGCGATGGTGGGGTACTGCATGGTCATGGCGTATTTCGCAATCCGGACGGCAGGGGCGCCTATCATACCGGCAAACCTTTCCTGGCCATATCACGCAATCTGTAGTGCCTATAGCTACAAGCTATATAGCGACTTCGGCAAGGCCGTGGCACAAAAAAGTGCATTGAGCCCACGACCGGGGTAACGTTCGCCGAGCGTGACGCCACAGGCGGCCACAACCATGCACATGACAGGAGACCAGTGTGCTCGATCGTTTGGGAATACGCAGCCGGGTGCTGCTGCTGGCCCTTTTGCCCGCTGGCCTGATGGCGCTGGTGCTGGGCAGCTATTTCACCTGGCTGCAACAGAACGAGTTACGCACCCAGTTGCTGCAACGCGGCAAGATGATCGCCGAGCAACTGGCGCCCCTGGCCGCCCCGGCCCTGGCCAAGCTCGCGCCGGAACACCTTGAGCGCATCGCTTCCCAGGCTCTGGAACAGGCCGATGTGCGCGCAGTGGCCTTTCTGGCTCCCGACCGCTCGCGCCTGGCCCACGCCGGCCCAAGCATGCTAAACCCGCCGCCCACCGGCGGCGGCACCACCGAACTGCTGCAACGCACCGGCAATGACGCCACCCGCTACCTGATGCCGGTGTTCGGTCACCACCGCGACCTGGCCGGCAACGCCGTGCCGGCCGAAGCCGAGCGCCTGCTGGGTTGGCTGGAAATCGAGCTGTCCCACGACGGCACCTTGCTGCGCGGCTACCGTAACCTGTTCACCAGCCTGGTGCTGATCTTCGTCTGCCTGAGCCTCACTACCCTGCTCGCGTTGCGCATGAGCCGCGCGATCAACGGCCCGATCGGGCGGATCAAGGATGCGGTCAACCAGCTCAAGGACGGCAACCTGGAAGAGCGCCTGCCGACCATGGGCAGCTATGAGCTGGACGAACTGGCCGGCGGCATCAACCGCATGGCCGAAACCCTGCACAATGCCCACGAAGAACTGCAACACAGTATCGACCAGGCCACCGAAGACGTGCGCCAGAACCTGGAAACCATCGAAATCCAGAATATCGAGCTGGACATGGCGCGCAAGGAGGCCCTGGAGGCCAGCCGGATCAAGTCCGAGTTCCTGGCCAACATGAGCCACGAGATCCGCACGCCGCTCAATGGCATCCTCGGCTTCACCCACCTGCTGCAAAAGAGCGAGCTCACCCCGCGCCAGCTCGACTACTTGGGCACCATCGAGAAGTCCGCCGACAACCTACTGGGGATCATCAACGAGATCCTCGATTTCTCCAAGATCGAGGCCGGCAAGCTGGTGCTCGACAGCATCCCGTTCAACCTGCGCGACTTGATCCAGGACACCCTGACCATCCTCGCCCCGGCCGCCCACGCCAAGCAGCTCGAGCTGGTCAGCCTGGTGTACCGCGACACCCCGCTGTCGCTGGTGGGCGACCCGCTGCGGCTCAAGCAGATCCTCACCAACCTGGTGAGCAACGCGATCAAGTTCACCCGCGAAGGCACCATCGTCGTGCGCGCCATGGTCGAGGACGAGCACGACGACACCGCGCAACTGCGCATCAGCGTGCAGGACACCGGCATCGGCCTGTCGCAGCAGGACGTGCGCACGCTGTTCCAGGCCTTCAGCCAGGCCGACAACTCGCTGTCGCGCCAACCCGGCGGCACCGGCCTGGGCCTGGTGATTTCCAAGCGCCTGATCGAGCAGATGGGCGGCGAGATAGGCGTGGACAGCACACCGGGCGAGGGCTCGCAGTTCTGGATCAACCTCAGCCTGCCCAAGGCCCACGACGACGGCGAGGAGCTGCCGCTGCAACCTCTGCTGGGGCGCCGCGCGGCGGTCGTCGATGGCCATGAACTGGCGCGCCAGGCCCTCGAGCACCAGCTGGAGGACTGCGGTCTGAGCGTCAGCCTGTTCGCCTCGTTCGAGCAACTGGTGCAGGGCGTGCAGGCTGCCAGCCAGGCTGGCCAGCCGTTCGAGTTCGCCTTGCTCTGCGCCAACCTGGGCAACCTTGCACCCGAGCAGTTGGCGCATTACCACCAGCAGCTCGAACACCTCGGCTGCCAATGCGTGGTGCTGTGCCCGACTACCGAACAGGCGCTGTACCACCCGTACCTGCCCAACGCCCATGGCCACTTGATGTCCAAGCCGACCTGCACGCGCAAGCTGCGCCGCCTGCTGGTGGAGCTGGTGCAACCCAGCCGCCACGGCAGCGAGCCCCGGGCGGGCAACCGCCACGCGGTGCCCAAAGTGCTGTGCGTGGATGACAACCCCGCCAACCTGCTGCTGGTCAAGACCCTGCTCGAGGACATGGGTGCCGAGGTGCGGGCGGTGGACAACGGTTATGCCGCCGTACAAGCGGTGCAGGACGAGGCCTACGACCTGGTGCTGATGGACGTGCAGATGCCGGGCATGGATGGCCGCGCCTGTACCGAGCAGATCCGCCGCTGGGAGAGCAGCCAGAGCGGCCAACCCTTGCCCATCGTGGCCTTGACCGCGCACGCCATGGCCAATGAGAAGCGCGCCTTGCTGCACAGCGGCATGGACGACTACCTGACCAAGCCGATCAGCGAACGCCAGCTGGCCCAGGTCTTGATGAAGTGGACCGGCCTGAGCCTGGGCGCCGAACCCCAGGAGCGCAGCGACGAACGCTTGCCGGACGATCACGAACTGAAGGTGCTCGACCCCGAGGAAGGCCTGCGTCTGGCAGCGGGCAAGGCGGACCTGGCGGCCGACATGCTGGCGATGCTGCTGGCCTCGCTCGAGCGGGACCGCGAGGCCATCCGATCGGCGCGGGATGCGGGCGATCGCGAGGCGATGATCGAGCAGGTGCATCGGCTCAACGGTGCCTCGCGCTACTGCGGCGTGCCGCAATTGCGGGCTGCCTGCCAGCGCAGCGAAACCTTGCTCAAGCAGGACAACCCCCAGGCCCTGCAGGCGCTCGAGGAGCTGGATCGGGCCATCAGCCGGCTGGCGGCGCAGGCGCACCTGAGCGCTTGAACCGCGCGGGTTTCTTCGCCGACAAGCCCGCTCCTGCACGGGCGCCGCAAATCCTGCGGCAGCGGGCTTGCCCGCGAAGAGGCCGACACAGGTCAACACCGGTCTGCCAGGGCTGTCTAAACTGCCCCTTCCCAGCCCGAGGAGCCCGACCATGCGCGTCCTGTTGTTCAGCAGCCAGCACTACGACCAGGAAAGCTTCAGCCAGGCGGCCAACGGCAGCGCCCTGGAGCTGCATTTCCAACCCGCCCGCCTGACCCTCGACACCTCGCCCCTGGCCCAGGGCTTCGAGGTGGTCTGCGCGTTCATCAACGACGAACTCGACGCCCAGGTGCTGCAGCGCCTGGCCAGCGGCGGCACGCGCCTGGTCGCGCTGCGCTCGGCCGGCTACAACCATGTCGACCTGGACGCCGCGACACGCCTGGGGCTGACCGTGGTGCGCGTACCGGCCTATTCGCCGCATGCCGTGGCCGAACACGCCGTGGCGCTGATCCTGGCGCTCAACCGGCGCTTGCACCGGGCCTACAACCGCACCCGCGAAGGCGACTTCACCCTGCACGGCCTGACCGGCTTCGACCTGCACGGCAAGACCGTCGGGGTGGTCGGCACCGGGCAGATCGGCGCCGCCTTCGCCCGTATCATGGCCGGTTTCGGCTGCCAGTTGCTGGCCTACGACCCTGTTCCCAACCCCGAGCTGCTGGCCCTCGGCGCCCTCTACCTGGAACTGCCCGAGCTGTTGCGCCGCTCGCACATCGTCAGCCTGCATTGCCCACTGAACGAGCACACCCGCCACCTTATCAATGCCCAGAGCCTTGCGCAGTTGCAGCACGGCGCGATGCTGATCAACACCGGACGCGGCGCACTGGTCGACACCCCGGCGCTCATCGATGCGCTCAAGAGCGGCCAGCTGGGGTACCTGGGGCTGGATGTCTATGAAGAGGAAGCACAGCTGTTCTTCGAGGACCGCTCCGACCTGCCACTGCAAGACGACGTGCTGGCGCGACTGCTGACCTTCCCCAACGTGATCGTCACCGCGCACCAGGCGTTCCTGACCCACGAGGCCCTGCACGCCATCGCCAGTACCACCCTGGAAAACATCGTCCACTGGGCGGCAGGCAATGCGCAGAACCGGGTAACAGGCTAGGATACGCGGCATTTCTGGAGGACCCATGGTCGAGCACGATTTCCGCTACACCCTATTCAACCCGCAACACACTCTGATCGAATGCCGCGCGCTGGTGCCGGGGCGCTACCAGGTGACCGGTAACGGCGGCTCGATCCAGAAAGGCGATGTCCTGCTGGTGACGCTCAAGGGCAGCAAGGATTTGTCCATGCGCCTGAGCGTCGACACCGTACGCCACCTGATCAACCCGCGCGGCCAGTGGGTCGCGGTGGCCAGCGGGCCGGTGTTCAACGAGCTGGAAATCCTCACCTGGAAGGTCAAGTGCGACGCCTGCGAGGCAGCGCTCGAGTTCGAGTTCGCCGTGGATGCCAAGCTGGGCAAGAAGGGTCATCAACCGGCCGCCAGCGCGCGCATCGTCGAGCTGGGCTGGGTCAACGAAAACGGGCGCCACCTGTGCCCCGCCTGCCAGGGAAGTGCGCAGTGAAAACGCTGTTGACTGTCGCGCTGGCCGCCAGCGCCCTGCTCGGCTGTGCTGCCGAGCCCATGAAACTGCAACAGGAACGCAGCTACGTGCTGGAGTGGATCGGCGAACACCCACTGATCGACTACAGCCACCTGACCCTGACCCTGGCCAACGATGGCCGTGCCTACGGCAATGCAGGCTGCAACCATTGGTTCGCCAGCTACACCCTGGAAGGTGACCGGCTGAGCTTCGGCAAGGTCGGCAAGACCCGCAAGCTGTGCGCGCCGGCGCTGATGGACCAGGAAAAGCGCTTCCTCCAGGCCCTGGAGACCGTGCAGCGCTGGGATGTATCGCCGATCGAGCAGGTACGCTTCTGGCCGGGTGAAGGCAAGCCACTGCGCTTCTGGCCTGAGGAAGGCTGACAAAATCGGGGCCGCTGCTTGGCGGCCCCGGCAGTGAGTCAGGCGCCGCCCTTGAGCGCCTTGATTTTGGCTTGCAGCCCTTCGAGGGTCTGCTCCCCCAGCAACTGCTCACGCACCTTGCCCTTGTCGTCGATGATGTAGGTCACCGGCAGCGCTTCGCTGCGTGGCAGTTCATACCGCTCGGCCGGGTCCTGGGCCAGCACGGTGAAATCGATGCCCAGGGCCTGCACCGCCTGCTTGAGCTCATCGCCCTGCAAGCCATCGAAGTTAACCCCCACCACCTTGATACCCTCGGCGCTCCACAGCTTGGCGGCCTCGTTGAGTTCAGGAATTTCCGTGCGGCACGGGCCACACCATTCTGCCCAGTAGTTGAGCACCAGCCAGTGCCCGTCGAGCTGCTCGGCCTTTACCGTGGTGCCGTGCTGGTCCACACCGTAGTCCGCACCGCAGCCGCCGAGCAACAAGCCTGCGGTGATGGCCAATGCCGCTGCCAAACGCCTTGCCATGGGTCAATCCTTCTAAGTTTTTCAAGCATTGAAGTCGATCGCTGTGGTTAGAATAGCCGCCACACCCAGCTGGATGCGACCCGTCATGACCGACCTGACCCTGTATCATAACCCGCGCTGCTCCAAATCCCGTGGCGCCCTGGAGCTTCTCGAAGCACGTGGCCTGGCGCCCACCGTGGTGCGCTACCTGGAAACCCCGCCGGATGCCGCTGCCCTCGAGGCCCTGCTCGGCAAGCTGGGCATCACGGCACGCCAACTGCTGCGCACCGGCGAAGACGAATACAAGGCACTGGAGCTGGCCAACCCGGCTCTCAGCGACGCACAGTTGATCGACGCCATGACCCGGCACCCCAAGCTCATCGAACGGCCGATCCTGGTCGTGGGTGACCAGGCGGTGATCGGCCGTCCACCGGAAAAAGTCCTGGAGATCCTGCCGTGAGCGATCCCTACATCCTGGTGCTGTACTACAGCCGCCACGGCTCGACCAGCGAGATGGCCCGGCACATTGCCCGCGGCGTCGAGATGGCCGGCCTGGAAGCACGCCTGCGCACCGTGCCGGCCATTTCCACCGAATGCGAAGCCGTGGCGCCGGACATCCCCGCCAGCGGGGCGCTGTACGCCACCCTCGACGACCTGCGCCACTGCGCCGGCATCGCCCTGGGCAGCCCGACCCGCTTCGGCAACATGGCCGCGCCATTGAAGTACTTCCTCGACGGCACCAGCAGCCTGTGGCTGGGCGGCGAGCTGGTGGGCAAGCCGGCGGCGGTGTTCACCTCCACCGCCAGCCTGCATGGCGGCCAGGAAACCACCCTGCTGTCGATGCTGCTGCCGTTGATGCACCACGGCATGCTGGTGCTGGGCCTGCCCTACAGCGAGTCGGCGTTGCTTGAAACCCGTGGCGGCGGCACGCCCTATGGCGCCAGCCACCACGCCGGGGCCGATGGCAAGCGCGAGCTCGACCCGCACGAAATCACCCTGTGCCGAGCACTGGGCCAACGCCTGGCGAACACCGCCAAGGCCTTGGGTGAACCGCGTGGCTAAAAAGCCCAAGGTGCTGCCGTCCCTCGACTGGCTGGCACCGCGCCTGCGAGTGACACGGGCGCTGGCCCTGGCCTGCTTCTTCGGCTTGATCGCCCTGCTGGCGGTGAACACCCTGTGGTTCGCCAACCTGCATGGCGCGCGGGTCGAAGTGATCCTGGCCATCGAACTGACCCCGCTGCTGCTGTTGCTGCCGGGCATGCTCAAAGGCAGCGCCAGGGCACATGCCTGGACCTGCTTCGTGGTGAACATCTATTTCATCAAGGGCGTGCTGGCGGCGTTCGACCCGAGCCGAGCACTGTTCGGCTGGGTCGAGGTGCTGGTGAGCCTGGGGTTGTTCGTCAGCGGGCTGCTGTATGTGCGCTGGAAGTTCCAGCATGAGCGGCGGTTGGCGGGGGAATAGGGCTGACGTTGGCGGTGCGGCCTTCGCGGGTAAACCCGCTCCCACAGGCTCTCCACTGCTCTCAAGATAAGTGGGAATCCTATGGGAGTGGGTTTACCCGCGAAGAGGGCACCGCAGATATCAATGGTTGACGGTATGCGCCAGCATTACCGACAGCTGGCACAGTGGCCTCCCGCTCTCGGCATGCCACTGGTTGAACGCCTGCTGCACCAACGCCAGGTCGCGCTGGCTGGTGGGCTGCTTGTCGATCACTTTCTGCGCGATCAACGCTGCCGCCATGTCGTCGGTAGGAATGAACGTATCCTTGCCGACCATGCGCAGGAAGCGCGGCGCCGACAGCCCGCCCAGCTGGTTGCCGTGTTTGGCCAGGTACTTCCATAGCCCGACGATATCGGTCACCGGCCAGTCGGCAATGAAGGCACCAAAACTGCCCTTCTCCTTCTGCACGTCGAGCACCATCTGTGCGTTGCGCGGCACGCTCTTGAGCTTGCCCAGGTGGCGGATAATGCGCTCGTCCTGCATCAGCCGCTCCAGGTGCTCGGCGCCCATCAGCACCACCTTTTCCGGGTCGAAGCCAAAGAACACCTGCTCGAACGCCGGCCACTTGGCGTCCACCAGGCTGTGCTTGAGGCCTGCGCGGAATACCCGCAGGGCCAGGGTCGACAGGTAGCGGTCGTCGCTGATGGCGCGCAACTGCGCGCACGTGCGCGGCTGCGGCAGGAAGGCTTCCAGCGCCTGAGCCGAGCCGAAGCGGTTCAGGCAGTACTCATGCAGCCACTGGTAGTCGCGCATGGGTCAGAGGTTCAGCACGTCGAGAAAACGCGGGGTGGCGTTCTCGTCGATCTTCAGGCTGGTGAAATCGAACAGGTTGCGGTCGGCCAGCTGCGACGGCGCCACGTTCTGCATGGCGCGGAAGATGCTTTCGGTGCGGCCTGGGTGCTTGCGCTCCCACTCTACCAGCATGTCCTTGACCACCTGGCGCTGCAGGTTTTCCTGCGAGCCGCACAGGTTGCAGGGGATGATCGGGAAGGCTTTCATGTCCGAATAGGCCTGGATGTCCTTCTCGCTGCAGTAGGCCAGCGGGCGGATCACCACGTTGCGGCCATCGTCGGCGCGCAGCTTCGGCGGCATGCCCTTGAGCGCGCCGTTGAAGAACATGTTGAGGAAGAAGGTCTCGACGATGTCGTCACGGTGGTGACCCAAGGCCATCTTGGTCGCACCGATTTCGTCGGCGAAGGTGTACAGGGTGCCACGGCGCAGGCGCGAGCACAGCGAGCAGGTGGTCTTGCCCTCGGGCACCAGTTCCTTGACCACCGAGTAGGTGTCCTTTTCGACGATGTGGTACTCGACGCCCAGTTCCTTCAGGTACGCCGGCAACACGTGCTCGGGGAAGCCGGGCTGCTTCTGGTCCATGTTCACCGCAACGATCTGGAAGCTGATCGGCGCCACCTTCTGCAGGTGCAGCAGAACATCGAGCATGGTGTAGCTGTCCTTGCCACCGGACAGGCAGACCATGATCTTGTCGCCATCCTCGATCATGTTGTAGTCGGCGATGGCTTCGCCGGCGAGGCGGCGCAGGCGTTTTTGCAGTTTGTTCTGGTTGACCGAAAGGGTGCCCATGGCGCTTGAATCCGCGAGGTGTGACAAAAGCCGGCTATTTTACGCACAAACCGAGCGTTGGCGTAGGCCATTCCGATAAAGAATCAAGGCCGCGCCTGACAGCGCGATTTGCTCTAAAAACCGCGTTTTATGCCGTAATCCGCTTTCTATACTGCGACATAAGGCCATATTACCGCTGCTTCGGTGTCCTGGCCTCGGGCCACAGGCGCTCCATTGGGGGGGCGTTTGGCAACGACGATAGGAGTGACCGGCATGATCCATCACGTTCTGGGGCTGTTTACCCATCCGGACCAGGAATGGAAGGAGATACGTGGCGAGGAAGAAAGCATCAGCCATATGTACCTGACCCATACCTTGATCCTGGCGGCGATCCCGGCGGTATCGGCGTTCATCGGCACCACCCAGGTCGGCTGGGTGATCGGCGATAGGCCTGCGGTAATGCTGACCATGGAAAGCGCGCTATGGATGAGCATCATGTCATACCTGGCGATGCTCGCCGGGGTGGCGGTGATGGGCGCCTTCATCCACTGGATGGCGCGCACCTACGACGCCAACCCGAGCATGGCGCAATGCATCGCCTTCGCCACCTACACGGCCACCCCGCTGTTCCTCGGCGGCCTGGCGGCACTTTACCCGCACCTGTGGCTGGGCATGCTGATCGGCACCGCTGCCATCTGCTACACCGTCTACCTGCTGTATGTGGGCCTGCCGACCTTCATGAACATTCCCACCGACGAAGGTTTTCTGTTTTCAAGCTCGGTGCTGGCGGTAGGGCTGGTGGTGCTGGTGGCGATCATGGCCGCCACCGTGATCATCTGGGGCCTGGGCGTGGGGCCTGTGTATACCAGCTGAGACTTCTACAACTAGATCCACCAACACTGGGCATCGAAGCCAGGGGCCGCCGCAAGGCGGCCTTTGACTGCCTGCTGACCAGCGGGCTCGGCAGGTGCCTGGTGCTTGCGGCATAATGCGCCGGCAAGGAGACCCGCCCCGCCATGCCCGAGCTGCTCAAGCAACGCGTCGAAACCTGTTACCAGCAAGCCGAAGACTTCTTCAAACGCCCCTTCGTCCGCCCCGAGGTCAGCTTCAAGCTGCGCGGCCAGAAGGCCGGCGTCGCGCACCTGCACGAGAACCTGCTGCGCTTCAACCTGCAGCTGTACCGCGAAAACCAGGAAGACTTCCTGCGCCAGACCGTGGCCCACGAAGTGGCGCACCTGGTCGCCCACCAATTGTTCGGCGAGCGTATCCAAGCCCATGGCGAGGAATGGCAGTTGATCATGCGCGGGGTGTACGAATTGCCGCCCAACCGCTGCCACAACTATGACGTGCAGCGTCGCGTGGTGACCCGCTACATCTACCGTTGCCCATGCCCGGACAGCGATTTCCCGTTTACCGCCCAGCGGCACAAGCTGGTGCGCCAGGGGCGACGCTACCTGTGCCGGCGCTGCCGGGAAATTCTGGTGTACAGCGGCGAGACCCGCGTCGAGTAACCCGCTCCCCCTGATAGTAGCGGGCTTGCCCGCGAGCCAGGTGCTGCGCTGTGCTTGAGAACGGCGGGATCCAACATAGCCCAAGACACAAAAAAGGCGACCCGAGGGTCGCCTTCTTCATTTACCGCGCTATCAACGAACAGCCGGGCCTTCAGCAACACCCAGGTCGTCGGCCGGGCGGCTCTCGACCAGCGGCGCGCCGCCGGAAGCCAGTTCCGACTGCAGCTTGTCGGTGTCGAGCTCCTTGACCCACTTGGCCACGACCACGGTGGCAACGGCGTTGCCGATCAGGTTGGTCAGGGCGCGGGCTTCGGACATGAAGCGGTCGATACCCAGAATCAGCGCAAGGCCGGCAACCGGCAGGTGGCCGACGGCAGACAGGGTAGCGGCCAGGACGATGAAGCCGGAACCGGTAACGCCCGCAGCGCCTTTGGAGGCAACCAGCAGCACCAGCAGCAGGGTGATCTGGTGGCTCAGGTCCATCGGGGTGTCGGTGGCCTGGGCGATGAACACCGCGGCCATGGTCAGGTAGATCGAAGTACCGTCCAGGTTGAACGAATAGCCAGTCGGGATCACCAGGCCAACCACGGACTTCTTCGCACCCAGGCGCTCCATCTTGGTCAGCATGCGCGGCAGGGCCGATTCCGAGGAGGAAGTACCCAGTACGATCAGCAGCTCTTCACGGATGTAGCGGATCAGCTTCAGCACGCTGAAGCCATGAGCACGGCAGATACCGCCCAGCACGATCAGGATGAACGCCAGGCAGGTGATGTAGAAGCAGGCCATCAGGTAGCCCAGTTGCACCAGCGAGCCAACGCCGTACTGGCCGATGGTGAAGGCCATGGCACCGAAGGCACCGACCGGAGCCAGCTTCATGATCATGTTGATGATGTTGAACATCACGTGGGCGAAGCGATCGATCAGCTCCAGCACCGGCTTGCCGTAGCTGCCCAGGCGGTGCAGGGCGAAGCCGAACAGTACGGAGAACATCAGCACTTGCAGGATGTCGCCGTTGGCGAAGGCGCCGACCACGGTGTTGGGGATGACGTTGAGCAGGAAGCCAATGGTGGTCTGCTGCGCACCGGCAGAGGCGTAGGCGGCTACGCTGCTGGCGTTCAGGGTGCTGACATCGACGTGCATGCCTGCGCCAGGCTGGACCACGTTGACGACGACCAGGCCGATGATCAGCGCGATGGTAGAGACGATTTCGAAGTACAGCAGCGCGTAGCCGCCGGTCTTGCCGACCGATTTCATGCTCTGCATGCCAGCGATGCCGCTGACGACGGTGCAGAAGATGATCGGGGCGATGACCATCTTGATCAGTTTGACGAAGCCGTCACCCAAGGGTTTGAGGGCAACACCGGTTTCAGGGTAGTAGTGGCCGAGCAGAATACCGATGGTGATGGCAACGATCACCTGGACATACAGGGACTTGTACAGCGGCTGACGTGTCGTCATGGCTTGTTTCCTCAAGTGTGCCTTCTACACCCTTCCCAGGGCTGGCACCTAAAGCGCGAACCCTCCTGCACCTGGAGGGATTTGTTGTGTTCGAGCTGCGCAGCGCAGGTCTCTGCCCGTTACATAGCAAGGGCGGTGCCAAAATGCCCACAATGGGTGCAAGCCCCGTATTTACGGGGGATTCGTGCGCAAGGACGGGGCAGGTTCGAGGTAGGACTTGGCGGGTTTCCGCCCGTTGGCGGAAATGGAACAAGGCGTTTGGCGGGAATCCGCCCGGAGGGTGAGTGGCTCGGAGTGCGCAAGGAACTGGCACAGGCTGAGCCAACCTGTAGACGCGGGCTTGCCCGCGAACACGGGCATGGCCCGTGCCACGCCCCGCAATGCAACGACCCAGCGCTTTCTTCAGTCGAGGCGGAACACGATGCGAAACGCCGCGCCGCCCAACGGTGAATCGCCCAGGCTCAACTGCGCATCGAAGCTGTCGATGATGTCCTTGACCACCGCGAGCCCGATGCCTTGCCCCGGATGCTGGCGGTCCAGCCGCTCACCCCTTTGCAGGATGCGCTCGCGCAGGCTCACCGGTATGCCGGGGCCATCGTCCTCTACGCACAGCACGCGCGCGCCGGGTTCATCCACCAGGCTCACACGCACCTGGCCCAGGCACAGGCGGTAGGCGTTTTCCAGCAGGTTGCCGAGCAGTTCGAGCAAGGCGCCTTCCTCGATCGGTAGTTGGGCGTGTTCGGGAATCTCCAGGCTGATGTCGACGCGCTTGTCGCGGTAGACCTTGTCCAATGTGCTGCAAAGGCTGACAAGCAGCGGCCGCACCGCGACCCGGTGCCGCACCAGGCCACTCTTGCGCAGGCTGGCCCGCTGCAACTGGTAGTCGATCTGCTGGCTCATGCGCTCGATCTGGCTTTGCAGTACCCGCGCCTGCTCACGCTCGCCATTGCCCTGGCCGAGGTTCTCGCCAACACCTTGCAACACCGCCAGCGGGGTTTTCAGGCTATGCGCCAGGTCGTCGAGGGAGTCGCGGTAGCGCTGGCGCTGTTCGCGCTCGCTGTGCAGCAGGCGGTTCAGCGAGCCGGTCAGGCGCAGCAGCTCGCGCGGGTGTTCGCGGCTCAGCCCGTCGCGTGCGCCAGACTCCACCTCGTCCAGCTCCACGCTCAAGCGACGCAGCGAGCGCAGGCCCCAGGTCAGGCCGGCCCACAGCAGCACCATCAACGCCAGCAAAGCCGCGCCAAACCCCAGGTAGAGGTTCTCACGCAGCCCATCGAGGGTTTGCTGGTATTCGCGCACCGGTTGCAGGGCGACGATGCTGTAGGCCGCGCTCTTGCCACCGAGCAGCTTCACCTCCACGTCGTAGACGAAGAACTCCTCACCGCCGTCCTGGCGAATGCGCGCGAACTCGTTGCCGGTGCCGTCGTACCGGGGAAAGTAGTTGATGTTCTGGGTGGTCGTGGCGCGTGAGCGCCAGACCAGGTGGCCCTGGCGGTCGAAGATATAGCCGAGCAGGCCGGTGTTGGCCAGGTTGAAGCGCTCGTCCGGCAACTGCGCTGGCATCTGTAACTGGCCATGCTCGACCCGCGCCGCCGAGATCAGCGTCGTCACATCCGAGGCCAGACGCTGCTCGATGGACTCCTGCAAGGCCAGGCTGAAGGCCTTCTGCAAAGCCGGCAGCAGGCCCAGCATGAACAGCAGCGCCAACGACGCCGCCGCAAGCATCAGACGCAGGCGCAGCGAGCGGATCATCGGCAACGCTCGGTGAACAGGTAGCCCAGGCCACGCACCGTATCGATCGGCTTGAAGCCGTTCTCGCCCTCGAGCTTGCGTCGCAGGCGGCCGACCAGCACTTCGATGACGTTGGGGTCGCGCTCGTCGTCATCCGGGTACAGTTGCTCCATCAGGCGGTCCTTGGCCACCACCTGCTGGTGATGACGCATGAGGTACTCGAGGATGCGGTACTCAAAGGCGGTCAGCGCCAGGGGCTGGTCGTCCAGCGTGGCTTGCTTGCGATTGAGGTCGAGCAACAGGGGGCCTGCGGCGATGGTCGACTGGGTGAAGCCGCTGGAGCGGCGCAGCAAGGCGTTCAGGCGGGCTTCGAGTTCCTCGAACTGGAAGGGTTTGACCACGTAGTCGTCGGCCCCGGCGGCCAGGCCCTCGACCTTGTCCTGCCAGTTGCCACGGGCGGTGAGGATAAGGATCGGAAAGGTCTTGCCGCGGCTGCGCAACTGGCCGATCAGTTCCAGCCCGCTCATGCCCGGTAGGCCCAGGTCGATCACCGCCAGGTCGTGGTTGTACTGCTCGGCCTGGTACAGCGCCTCTTCGGCATTGGCCACCGCCTCGACCACATGCCCGTTTTCGCCCAGGCGTGTGTACAGGTGATGACGCAGCAGCGCTTCGTCCTCGACCACCAGCAATTTCATGCGGTTCTCCTTATATATGCGTTGCCTGTACCGGCCCCTGCGCGGCGGTTCGGCGCGCAGGGGCCGGTACAGGATACCCTCAAGCTCAGAACTTGTAGCTGGCTGCCAGGTAGGTCTGGGCGCTACTGGTCAGGCGCAGGGTGCCGGCCTTGGGGCCGTCGTGGCTGCTGATCTCGGTGGCGGCATTGCTGCGCAGGTAACGGTAGCCCAGCTCGACCGAGGTGTTGTCGGTCACCTGTTGCAAGACGCCGGCCTGCAGGCCGACGGCATAGCCATAGTCGGTGTCGCGGCTGGCGCCTTTGGATTCCTGGCTCAGCTTGACCATGCCCAGGCTGCCACCGCCGAATAGCTTGGTGGTGTCGGTGATCGGCAGAAAGGCGTCGTAGCTGCCGAGCAGGTTTTCCTGGCGCAGCTTGACCCCGTTGTGATCGCCGGACACGTTGTCGTAGGTGACGTAGTAGCGGCCCTGGTCGTTGATCTGCCCCAGGCGTACGCCGTAGGTGCTGTCCTGGCCAATGATGCCGTCGGCGTTGAAGTGATCGGTGTTGCGTTGCAGCAGGCCGGACTTGCGGATCTTGTCGCTGGTCTGGCCGTAGGTCAGGCTGGCGAAGGTGTCGTCAGCCTGGGCGGTAGTGGTGAGGCCCGCGGCGCAAACGGCCATGGCGGCGATCAGGGTATTGAGCGTTTTCATGGGTCAGGTACTCCAGTTGGATGCGTTGTGGCTGTGTGGGGGCTAGAGTAGGGAGCAAGCCCTGAACCACTGCTGAACCCGGCCTGAACCCGACCTGAACGAACCTTTGTCTGCGAAAAATGGAGTACCGACCATGCGTAGCTTGCTTGCCCTGGCCCTGATGTGCAGCGCCGCCCTTGCCCAGGCGGCGGTACAGACCCGCGAGATCCGCTACCAGGATGCCGACGGCACCGCGCTGATCGGCTACTACGCCTACGACGACGCAGTGCAGGGCAAGCGCCCTGGCGTGGTCGTGGTACATGAATGGTGGGGCCTGAACGACTACGCCAAGCGCCGCGCCCGCGACCTCGCGGCGCTGGGCTACAACGCCCTGGCCATCGACATGTACGGCGATGGCAAGAACACCGAGCACCCGCAGGACGCCCAGGCGTTCATGGCCGCAGCGCTGAAAGACCCCGCCGCCGCGGCACGGCGCTTCGACGCCGGCCTCGAGCTGCTGAAGCTGCAACCGAACACCAACAAGCATCAGCTCGGCGCCGTGGGCTACTGCTTTGGCGGCAAGGTGGTGCTGGATGCCGCGCGGCGCGGGGTGAAGATGGACGGCGTGGTGAGCTTCCATGGCGCCTTGGTCACCCAGGCGCCGGCCAAGCCGGGCGTGGTCCGGGCCAAGATCCTGGTGGAGCATGGCGCGGCCGACAGCATGGTCACGCCGCAGCAGGTCGAGGCGTTCAAGAAGGAAATGGATGCGGCGGGCGCCGACTACCAGTTCGTCAGCATCGAAGGCGCCAAGCATGGCTTCACCAACCCCGATGCCGACCGCCTGAGCCATGGTGGACATGGCGGGCCGGATATCGGTTACAGCAAGGCGGCGGATGAACGCGCGTGGGCGGATATGCAGGCGTTCTTCAAGAAAGCGTTTGATTGAGGGTGGCTGGGCGCAGGCCTGCGCCGTTTTCAACAACGACGCCTCACCTGTGGGAGCGGGTTTACCCGCGAAAAAAACACCGCAGTGTATGGCCAGGGCGTTGCCCTGGTTCGCGGGTAAACCCGCTCCCACAGGCGTTGTGTGAGCATCGACGGCGGTGCCAATACCGCTCGGCCACCGCCACTGGCACAATAGCCGCCATGAACAGACTCCCCGCCTGCTGCTCCCCCCTCCAGCACCACTGGCCACTGCCCAACCCGCTACCGGGCGCGCAGCTGGTCAGCTGCACTTTCGACCCGGCCCGCCTGGCCGACGACGACTTCCAGCGCGCCGGCATCGCCCAGAGCCCCAGCCTGCAACGCTCGGTAGCCAAGCGCCAGGCCGAGTACCTGGCCGGTCGTGTGTGCGCCCGCGCCGCCTTGCAGCACCTGGATGGCCGCGACTATGTCCCCGCCACCCATGAAGACCGCTCGCCGATCTGGCCGGCCGGTATCCGTGGTTCGATCACCCATGGCCAGGGCTGGGCCGCTGCGGTTGTGGCCAGTACGGATAGATGCGGCGGCCTGGGGCTGGACCAGGAAACCCTGCTCGACGCCGAGCGCGCCGAACGCCTGGCCGGGGAAATCCTCACCCCCGCCGAGCTGCAACGCCTTGACCCGGCCCAAGTCGGCCTGGCCGTGACCCTGACGTTCTCGCTCAAGGAAAGCCTGTTCAAGGCTCTCTATCCGATCACCCTCAAGCGCTTCTATTTCGAGCACGCCGAGGTGCTGGAGTGGTCAGCCGATGGCCAGGCACGCCTGCGCCTGCTCACCGACCTGTCGGCGCAATGGCACAACGGTCGCGAGCTGCAAGGCCAGTTCTGCGTCAACGACGGCCATCTGCTGAGCCTGGTCAGCGTTTGATCACCCGCGCGCCTGCTCCCGTGGCCAGTTCAAGCTGAAACAGGCGCCGCCCAGCGTCTCGCTGCGCCCGACCACTGCCCGCCCACCGTGCCAGTAGATGATCCGCCGCACGATCGACAGGCCCAGGCCATGCCCGCCCGAAGCCCGGGTGCGACTGTCGTCCAGGCGTGTGAAGGGCGTGAAGATGCGGTCCCAGACGCCCTCCGGAATGCCCGGCCCGTCATCCTCCACCTCGATGCGACAGCGCTGCTGGCCCAGCTGGTAGCTCAGGCGTACCTGCGACTCGGCATGGCGCATGGCATTGCTCACCAGGTTCTGCAACGCCCGATGCAGGTAGCGTGGCTCGGCCTCGACCCAGGCCAGGGCATCTTCGCCAGGCTGGCACACGCCGCGCAGCACCTGCACGCCGGGGCGCAGCGGCGACAGCTCGGCGATCACCCGTTCGAGCAACGCGTCGAGGTCGACCCGCTGGAACTTCAAGGCTGGCGCACCTTGCTCCAGGCGCGCGTAGGTGAGCATCTCGTCGACCAGCTTGTCGAGGTCCTGGATATCGCTGTCCATGCCCGCCAGGTGCTTGGCACGCGTCTGTTCGGTGCTGGCACTCTCGATCATCTCCAGGCCGAAGCGCAGGCGCGCCACGGGCGTGCGCAGTTCATGGGAGACGGCCCGTACCAGTTCGCGCTGCATGCTCAGCGAGCGTTGCAAGTGCTCGGCCATGCCATTGAACGCCGCTGCCAGGCGCCCCACCGAGTCGGCGCCGCCGGCCGGCACGCGGGTGTCGAGGCTGCCTTGGGCGATGCGCGTGGCAGCGATTTCCAGCCCTGTGACACGACGCTCCAGTTGGCGCACCAGCAGGTACACCACCAGGCCGATCAAGCACAGGCCGAGAAAGGCGATAAGAATCAACAGTTGCGGCGGGTAGGGGTTGAGCTGGTACAGCGGGCCGATCTCCAGCACCAGTGGCGAGCCTGCAAGCCCGGAAAACACGCGGATCGAGTCGCCATCGCGGCCCAGCGCCATCACCGTGTCGCCCTCCTCCACCCGGCGCCGCTGGTCGTCGTCCAGCCCTACCCGCTCCAGGCGCTGCAAGGCGATATCGAAGCCAAAGCCCTTGCTTTGCTTGATTTGCGCAAGGCGCTTCTGCTGCTCGGTCACCGGGTAGCGCACCAGTTCGTCGGCCAGCAAATACAACGTGGCGCGGGCCAACTGCTCGCTGACCTGCTTGACCTCGGCCAGCAGCACCTGGTTTTCACCGAGTACCTGGCGCAGTACCCGAACCGCATGCGGGCCGGTCTTCTCCACCACCACCAGGCCACGCTGCAGGCGGCTGCGCTGGGCGCTGTCGAGGGTCTGCGCCGACAGCGGAACGAGTTCCAGCTGCACGCCAAGCAGGCGCTCCCACATCAGCAGCGAGCGCTTGCGCTCCACCTCGTTCTGCGTGGCCAGGTTGTCGGCCATCAGGCTGAAGGTGCCCTGGGCCAGGCGTTCGCGGTGCTGGCCGGCGCGCACCTCGTTGACCAAGTGCAGGCTGAGCACGCCAAGCACGGCCACCAGCACCAGCACCGCAAGCATGCCGCCATACACACGCAGGAAGATCGAATTCATGGGGTGGTGTCGCCAACGAACAGGTAGCCCTTGCTACGCAAGGTCTTGATCAGCCGTGGATGGATCGGGTCGTCGCCGATCTTGGGGCGGATCTTGGAGATGCGCACATCGATCGAACGGTCTTGCCCGTCATAGCCCACCCCGCGCAGCGAGGTGAACAGCTGTTCGCGCGAAAGCACCTTGCCGGCGTTGCTCGCCAGCAGCCAGAGCAGGTCGAACTCGGCGCCGGTGAGGTCGATCTGCTGCTCGCCGAGCCATGCCTCGCGCAGGCGGTTGTCGATGCGCAAGGGGCCGAAACGCAGGTCATGGCGTTTGCTCTCGGGTGCATCGACGCGCCGCAGCAGCGCGTTGATGCGCGCCAGCAGCAGGCGCGGGCGCACCGGTTTGCACATATAGTCGTCGGCGCCCAGGTCCAGGCCCTGCACTTGGTCGAGCTCATCGCTGCGCGCGGTGAGCATGAGGATCGCGCCGGGGTACTGGCCGCGCACACGGCGGCAGATGCTCAGGCCGTCCTCGCCGGGCAGCATCAGGTCGAGGATCACCAGGTCCGGCTGGCTGTCGATGATGCGCCGCACCGCGCGGGCGCCATCGCCCTCGACCGCTACCTCGAAGCCATTGCCCTGGAGGAATTCGGCGGTGAGTTCGGCCAGGCGCTGGTCGTCCTCGACGATCAGGATGCGCGGGTTGAATGGGTCCATGGGCTTCCTCTGCTTCTTATAGTTATCTGCTAGACCTCATGGGCCCTTCGCGGGCAAGCGCCTACAAGGTTGTGCAAACCCTGCAGGAGCGGGCTTATCCGCCAAGGGCCAGTGCGAGCGACCAGGCTTCACCGAAAGGCAACATATCCCCCGGATACTACGTCCCGCACCCCGCACTGCCAACCTCATCGGGCGCACCTTCGTGAAGCGTTTTCTGTGATACGGTTCGCGCCCGCAAGATTCTGCAACGGGCTTTCGAGAAGCTGAAAAATAGTGAAATCCTCGTGCGACAAGGCCTACAGCCAATGCTCGCCTTTCACTCACAAAGTACGCACAACTTATCCACAGCAGCCAACCTTGCAAAGCCCCCAATACCGCATTATCTTGTATCCCCATTGCAGCGAACCACTACATGTTGGGGTTCGACCAAAATCACAAACACAAGCCCGCGCAGAAATTCAAGCGTTTTTTCTGGCGGAACTTTAAGTGATTTCAGCAGCCGAAGCGCTCCTGCGCAGGCGACCGAGGCAAGCCCGCCAGGGCCTTGTTCGGGTATGGGTGTTGCAGGCATTGCCTGGCGCCCGACAGCAACAGTTTTTGGGCAAGACCCAGAACCTTTGACTTCGGCCAGGGAGCGGCATTCGATTGCCCCTTTTTCCTGAGTCTGTCCCGAAGTCGGTGTAGCCCGAGCGGGCGGATGCACGTGCGCGTGGCATCCCCGCCTGGGCCGTCGAACTGATGGATGGAACGGTGGGCGCCTTCAAGGCGCCTGAACAATATAGAAACTGTGGAGACACCCACCCATGCAAACCGACACAACTCGCGAGAACCCGCAGGCTTTGGCGCCGCAGGCCGCAGATTCCACCCAGGATCTGGCTGCCACCGCACCCGGCCAACTGCGTGTGATCAAGCGCAACGGCACCGTCGTCGCCTACACCGACGACAAGATCACCGTTGCCATCACCAAGGCGTTCCTCGCAGTTGAAGGTGGCACCGCCGCTGCCTCGTCGCGCATCCACGACACCGTCGCGCGCCTGACCGAGCAGGTCACCGCCACGTTCAAGCGTCGCATGCCATCGGGTGGCACCATCCACATCGAGGAAATCCAGGACCAGGTCGAACTGGCCCTGATGCGCGCCGGCGAGCAGAAGGTTGCCCGCGACTACGTGATCTACCGCGACCAGCGCGCGAAAGAGCGCGCCACCCGCGCCAACACCGATACCGTGGTAGAGCCGCACCCAAGCATCCGCATCACCCTGGCCGACGGCAGCCTGGCGCCGCTGGACATGGCGCGCCTGAACACCATCATCAGCGAAGCCTGCGAAGGCCTGGCCGAAGTCGATGGCCAACTGATCCAGCGCGACACCCTGAAGAACCTGTACGACGGCGTGGCCATCAAGGACGTCAACACCGCCCTGGTGATGACCGCCCGTACCCTGGTCGAGCGCGAGCCGAACTACTCGTTCGTCACCGCCCGCCTGCTGATGGACACCCTGCGTGCCGAAGCCCTGGGCTTCCTGGGCGTGGCCGACAGCGCCACCCACCACGAAATGGCCGAGCTGTACGCCAAGGCCCTGCCGGCCTACGTCGAGAAAGGCGTCGAGTTCGAACTGCTCGACCCCGCGCTGAAAGGCTACGACCTGGAGCGCCTGGGCAAAGCCATCGACCACGAGCGTGACCAGCAATTCACCTACCTGGGCCTGCAGACCCTGTACGACCGCTACTTCATCCACAAGGATGGCGTGCGCTTCGAGCTGCCGCAGGTGTTCTTCATGCGCGTGGCCATGGGCCTGGCGCTGCAGGAGAAAGACCGCGAAGCCCGAGCCATCGAGTTCTACAACCTGCTGTCGTCGTTCGACTACATGGCGTCCACCCCGACCCTGTTCAACGCCGGTACCCTGCGCCCGCAGCTGTCGAGCTGCTACCTGACCACCGTGCCGGACGACCTGTCGGGCATCTACAAAGCCATTCACGACAACGCCATGCTGTCGAAATTCGCCGGCGGCCTGGGCAACGACTGGACCCCTGTGCGCGCCCTGGGCTCGTACATCAAGGGCACCAACGGCAAGTCGCAAGGCGTCGTGCCGTTCCTGAAGGTGGTCAACGACACCGCCGTTGCCGTCAACCAGGGTGGCAAGCGCAAGGGCGCGGTCTGCGCCTACCTGGAAACCTGGCACCTGGACATCGAGGAATTCCTCGAGCTGCGCAAGAACACCGGTGACGACCGTCGCCGTACCCACGACATGAACACCGCCAACTGGATCCCGGACCTGTTCATGAAGCGCGTCTTCGACGACGGCAAGTGGACCCTGTTCTCGCCAAGCGAAGTACCAGACCTGCACGACCTGACCGGCAAGGCCTTCGAAGAGCGCTACGAGTACTACGAAGCCCTGACCGAGTACAACAAGATCAAGGTGTTCAAGACCATCCAGGCCAAGGACCTGTGGCGCAAGATGCTCTCGATGCTGTTCGAGACCGGCCACCCATGGCTGACCTTCAAGGACCCGTGCAACCTGCGTTCGCCGCAGCAGCACGTGGGCGTGGTACACAGCTCGAACCTGTGCACCGAGATCACCCTGAACACCAACGCCGACGAAATCGCTGTGTGCAACCTGGGCTCGATCAACCTGCCGAACCACATCGTCGATGGCAAGCTCGATACCGCCAAGCTGGCGCGTACCGTCAAGACCGCCGTGCGCATGCTCGACAACGTGATCGACATCAACTACTACTCGGTGCCGCAAGCGCAGAACTCGAACTTCAAGCACCGTCCGGTCGGCCTGGGCATCATGGGCTTCCAGGATGCGCTGTACCTGCAGCACATTCCTTACGGCTCCGACGCGGCCATCGACTTCGCCGACAAGTCCATGGAAGCGGTCAGCTACTACGCGATCCAGGCTTCGTGCGACCTGGCCGATGAGCGCGGTGCCTACGAGACCTTCCAGGGCTCGCTGTGGTCCAAGGGCATCCTGCCGCTGGACTCGCAACAGATCCTGATCGAGGCCCGTGGCGCCAAGTACATCGACGTCAACCTGGAAGAGTCGCTGGACTGGGCCCCGGTGCGTGAGCGTGTGCAGAAAGGCATCCGCAACTCGAACATCATGGCCATCGCCCCGACCGCGACCATCGCCAACATCACCGGCGTTTCGCAGTCGATCGAGCCGACCTACCAGAACCTGTACGTGAAATCGAACCTCTCGGGCGAGTTCACCGTGATCAACCCGTACCTGGTCCGCGACCTGAAAGCCCGCGGCCTGTGGGACTCGGTGATGATCAACGACCTGAAGTACTACGACGGTTCGGTACAGCAGATCGAGCGCATCCCGCAGGAGCTGAAAGACCTGTACGCCACCGCGTTCGAAGTGGACACCAAGTGGATCGTCGACGCCGCCTCCCGTCGCCAGAAGTGGATCGACCAGGCCCAGTCGCTGAACCTGTACATCGCCGGCGCTTCGGGCAAGAAGCTGGACGTGACCTACCGCATGGCCTGGTACCGTGGTCTGAAGACCACCTACTACCTCCGTGCCCTGGCCGCCACCAGCACCGAGAAGTCGACCATCAACACCGGCAAGCTCAACGCCGTTTCCAGCGGCGGCGACAGCGCCCCGGTCCAGGCAGCGGGCCCAGCGCCAGTGCCGAAGGCCTGCGCCATCGACGAGCCGGACTGCGAAGCCTGCCAGTAAGGCTTGGCTGAGGCTTCCCACGGGAAGCCTCAATTTTCTGCGCCACGGCGCAGACCCTGTAGGAGCGGGCTCGCCCGCGAAGAGGCCGGCACAACCCGGCCTCCCTCCAGCCAAACACAACAAGCCGGTGCCCCGCCGCCCCGGCCAGCCCTCCAAGGGCATTCCCGATTTGCGTGCACCGCACCGCAACCAAGATCCACCGGCCATACTCAATCAGATGGCCCTCAAGCAGGAGCAGATACCATGCTGAGCTGGGACGAATTCGACAAGGAAGACGGCGAAGTCGCCGCCAAAGGCAACACCAACGCCGCTCAGGCCAACGCCTCCGCGACCCTGGATAAACTCGACAGCGCTGGCGGTGCCGCCGCCCTGGAAGCCCGCGCTGCCACCGCCAGCGACTCCGACGCGGTCAAGCGCGCCAAGGCTGCCCTGGACGCCCTGGACATCGCCGAAGGCCTGGCCGAGCTGGAAGGCTCCTCGGCCCGCGTCGCGGTCGATGAAAAGCGCATGATCAACTGCCGCGCCGACCTGAACCAGCTGGTGCCGTTCAAGTACGACTGGGCCTGGCAGAAGTACCTCGACGGCTGCGCCAACCACTGGATGCCGCAAGAGGTCAACATGACCGCCGACATCGCCCTGTGGAAGAGCATGGACGGCCTGACCGAAGACGAGCGCCGCATCGTGATGCGCAACCTCGGCTTCTTCTCCACCGCCGACTCGCTGGTGGCCAACAACCTGGCCTTGGCCGTGTACCGCCTGATCACCAACCCCGAGTGCCGCCAGTACATCCTGCGCCAGGCCTTCGAGGAAGCGATCCACACCCACGCCTACCAGTACTGCATCGAGTCGCTGGGCATGGATGAAGGCGAGATCTTCAACATGTACCACGAGATCCCATCGGTCGCGAAAAAAGCCGCCTGGGGCCTGAAGTACACCCGCGCCATCTCGGACCCGGAGTTCAACACCGGCACCGTCGAAACCGACAAAGAGCTGCTGCGCAACCTGATCGCCTACTACTGCGTCCTGGAAGGCATCTTCTTCTACTGCGGCTTCACCCAGATCCTCTCCATGGGCCGCCGCAACAAGATGACCGGCGTCGCCGAGCAGTTCCAGTACATCCTGCGTGACGAGTCGATGCACCTGAACTTCGGTATCGACGTGATCAACCAGATCAAGATCGAAAACCCGCACCTGTGGGATGCGGCGATGAAGGAAGAAGCGACCCAGATGATCCTGCAAGGGACCCAGCTGGAGATCGAATACGCGCGTGACACCATGCCGCGCGGGGTGTTGGGCATGAACGCGGCGATGATGGAGGATTACCTCAAGTTCATTGCTAACCGTCGCTTGACCCAGATTGGGTTGAAGGAAGAGTATCCGGGGACTACCAACCCGTTCCCTTGGATGAGCGAGATCATGGACTTGAAGAAGGAGAAGAACTTCTTTGAGACTCGGGTGATTGAGTATCAGACGGGTGGGGCGTTGAGCTGGGATTGATACTTTTGATGAGGCTCCATAAGGAGCCTCTTTCACTAGGAATGTTAAAAGACTGGCACCAATAATGTCATTGTGATATCAATAGGAAATTTTGCAGGATTGGGGCCTGCAAACCAGCACGAAAAGGACGACATCGTGGCCGACACACAAGATATAACAATTAATATCACCAAAATTCTTATGGACCGAGAGAATCCACGCCATGAGATTCTTGAGGACCAACGAGAGATCATTAACTGGCATGTTGAACACATGGGCGACAAGCTGATCCAGCTAATGAGAAGCATCTCAAAAGATGGACTTAGTGATATCGAAAAAATACTTGTCCAACCACAAGGAAGTATGTACATAGTAAAAGAGGGCAACCGCAGAGTTGCCGCCTTAAAGCTTTTGAACGACCCATCTCTCTGCGACGATGAATTATTCAAACGTAAAATCGAAAGCGTTTATACATATAACGGCTTCAGTTTTGACATAAAATGTGTTAGCTGCAATGATCGTCACCGAGTTCTATGGATGATGGGGCTTCGCCATTTAGGCCAACAAAATGGGGCAGGAACTTTCAAATGGGGCGCAGCGGAAAAGAGTCGCCATGAGCAGGACTATTCAGGCAAGGCTCGCTACTGGAGATCACTTTTCTTTATAGAGTACGCTATTAATCACAAATTAATTACAGAGCAACAAGCGGTTCGCCTCTACGAAAGAATCTCCAACCTTGACCGGTTAGTTCCCAGCGCCGAATTCAAAAAAGCACTCGGCGTTTCATACAAAAACTCCACAATCCAAGTAACAATTGATCGCGAGACTCACAACAAAGTGCTGTCCGTAGTTCTTGAACGTGTATCTAACCCTAGCTTTAATGTTTCAAAAATCTACAAATCCGATGAAAAATTGGATTTCCTAACAAAAGCACTGGACACCGCACTTCAAGATAAGGACAAGTCGGAAGATAACAGCCCCCTACCAAATATCGTAGAGAAATTCCCACTACCTAACAATACAGCACCGCAAAGCAGCACCCTACAGACCACAACTGTGTCTTCGCTGTATCCTCAACCAAAGCCAAGAAAGCAGCCAAACCCTGCAGACCGAGACAAGCTATTTATCGCCAGCCTCTCGATTCCTCCTGCGAAAACAAAGTGCAGTAAACTCTATAGGCAAATAGACTCATTAAAACTCAGTGAGCATGGTTTAGTCGTAGCCTGTGCAGCACGAGCTTTAGTTGATATTTCGTCTCAGGTTTATATTGATGATTTCCATCTTAGCAATGGCGCGAAGAAAAATTCATTCGGCCAGATAGCGCTGGGTGAAATGGTGAAGGTAGTGGCACAACACCTTCATTCCGAGGGACGAATCTCTCGCGAGTTAAATAATTTAATTTCAAGTGGCGATGCGGCTAACCCTCAAAGTTTTCTCCATCCCCAGGCTTTGCACGCATTCATGCATGGGCGTTACGAAAGCTCCATGACAAACCTTAAAGAAGCTTGGGACCGATGCTATGAAGAATACCTTCGAGAGCTTTGGTCTCACATAAAAGATCTACAAGATTAAAAATGGCAAGCAGGTACTTTACACCTTTACGATATCCCGGCGGGAAGGCAAAGCTTTCCTGGCTCATTAAAGATATCATTAAAGAGAATAACCTTGAAGGTGCTCAATATATCGAACCCTTTGCGGGGGGAGCCGCCGTAGCACTGGAGCTACTCCTAACAAGAGCTGTGTCACATATACACATTAATGATTTAAACATTGGCGTCCATAGCTTTTGGTACTCCGTGCTTCATGACACGGAACGCCTAATGAAAAAAATATACGACACACCAGTAACAATGAAAACATGGTATGAGCAAAGAGATATCATGAGGCAGCCTTCTTGCGCCTCCACGACTGAAATCGGATTTGCTTTTTTCTTCTTAAACAGAACCAACCGATCCGGAATAATAAATGCTGGAGTAATTGGTGGTTACGAGCAGACCGGGAATTACAAAATAGACGCCCGATTTAACAAGGATGATTTAATCGAGCGAATCACTTCTATAGCTAAAGCCAAAGACTCGATCTCACTTTACAACCTAGACGCTGAGAAATTTCTTTCCGAGATAGATAGGCGAAACTTCGATCTAGCTATATCCTACATCGACCCACCATACTTCGTTAAAGGGAAGCGTCTCTACGACAACTTCTATGAGGGTGACGACCACAAAAGGATTGGAAAACTTTTAAAGAAGCTCAAGACACCGTGGGTTCTTTCATATGATGATCATCCCGAAATTAGAAGCATTTATTCAGAACACCGTATTTCTGAAATTGACCTAGCTTACAGTGCTGCGAATAAAACCAAAGGGCAGGAAGCTATTTTTTTTTCGCATGATTTAAACTTACCCAGCACCTTGCTTCATGAGCATTAGCCCTCAAATATTTATTTGCGAAAAATCCTACACCTCAAAATATTGACTCAGCCAGCCAGAGATCATATTTTCCCTAGGCGCCTAAGAAACGCTTTACACAGCGGCCCCCCGCCCCCGACAGATGCGGCATTTTTATGCTTGTGGTTTAATATCGCTCGCATGAAACACTCTGTTACGTCGGGAGTGGGCTAATACAAGACCCGTAAGGGGAATATGTCCGGCCTTCTGTGTAAGGTTTCTTAGCTCCCGACACCCAGCCCTAAGAAAGCTGATCACAGAAAGAGGTAAAGGATATGCCTTTCGCAGTTACGTGCCACCTATTCCAACTCCTAAGGAGTCAGGAGGCCAGCCATGACTGACCTCCAAACCCCAACCCTCTTCACCCGCCACAACCGCCCCCTCCACACCCTCTGGCTCGAATCCCAAGCCTGGTTCTGCGCCCACGAACTCGGCCGGATGACCGGACGCTTCTTCGACGAACACTGCATCCGCAAGCTCGACCCGGACCAGCACCGCACCGTGCAGTTGCTGCGCTACGGCCAGTACAGCAAGACCACCATGGTCAGCGAGTCTGGCGCGTACACCCTGCTCGCTCATCACCACATTCCCGAGAACCGCCACCTGCGGCACTGGCTGACCCATGAGGTGGTTGCAGTGCTGCGCGATGGGCGGGAGCCAGTGCTGGAGGGGCTGCCGAGGCTGGGCAGGATGTGCTGGCCCGGTGGGCATACGGCGAGTTTGTTGTATTGGCAGAGTGAGCCTTGGGTTCGGCTGCGGGATATGCCGGTGGTGATGGCGGCGGAGGGGCCGTCTCGGCGCACGCTTAGCTGGAAGGAGTGTGCGCAGCGGGCGTTGCGGCTGCATGGGGTTGGGGACTGAGGCCGTTTGGCACAATGGGGCCGCTTTGCAGCCGTTCGCGAACAAGCCCGCTCCTACAAAGCACACCATCCATAAGACCTGCTATAGTCGCTCTTATCGCTCATAAGAAAGCCTATAGCAGGTCTTAAGATGACAGTATTTCCTCTCGCTTGCGCCGAAAGGCTAATGAATATAGGCCTCCTGATCAAAACCAGGCGCCTTGAACGGAAAATTCGCCAAAAAGACCTCGCCGAACAGACCGGGCTCTCTACCACGACCCTCGGAAAGATAGAGGCAGGCGCTCCCAATGTTGAGATGCGGGGCTACATGACGGCCTTGTGGCACTTAGGCCTGCTGGACGAGGCATTCCAGAGTCTATCAGTGCCCTCACCCGCTCCTTACGCTACCGAGCACCGCGTTCGGCTCAAGCGGTTCTCGGAGGAGGATTTCTGATGGCCTCTCTCTACCTGTACATGCAACAGCCAGACTCGTTGGAAGTCATTACCCTCGGACGACTTACCGTAATCAAGGGTATCGGTGAGTTCATCTATAGCCCTGCATATGTAAAGTCACGCGGCTGGGTGCCTGACTCCTTGCGTTATCCGCTGCGCACACAGCCCTATTCGAACATCACCACGAACAGAGGCATCCCAGGATTCATCCGAGATGCGGCACCCGATGGATGGGGTGAACGGCTGGTGATTCGCGAGCACGGCGAGGTGGACGCCATAGGCTTTTTGCAGAGGTCCCCCAACCACGACCGTACAGGCAACTTGATGATGGGCACCGGCAGGACCGCCCCTGAAGGCATTGGTCAGGCGGGACTGGGTACGATCACCCAACTCGATGCGTTCATTGATTTTGCCGATGGCGTACAAGTAGGCTTTCCGCGGGGGGCAGACCAGGCCACCAAGGCCACTCTTCAGCAACGCTCTTCGTTGGGCGGGGCCCGCCCCAAATGCACATTGATTCATCAGAACCGGCTCATCCTCGCAAAACCTCGAGATCGGCATGACACCCACGATATTCCCTCGCTCGAATATGCGTGCATGTCGTTCGCTGCCAGCAAAGGCCTGAATGTCGCGCAGGTCGAATTGCTATCCGGCCGGGTGAATACGCTGCTGGTTGATCGCTTCGACCGGACATCGGCAGGTGATGGCCAATTCCAGCGCCTTCCGATGATGAGTGGCCTGACGCTGCTCGACAGCGACTGGAACAACCCCAAAGATTGGGCACGATGGCATTACGGATTTCTAGTGGATGAAATGAGCCGCCGCGGTGTTCCAAAAGCGGACTTGCAGGAGCTGTTCAAACGCATCTGCTTCAACATTCTCGTCGGCAACGACGATGACCACCCAAAGAACGTCGCACTGTTGTTCAAGGAAGGCGCTTGGCGGCTTTCGCCAATGTACGACGTGGTTCCAACTACCGACGGAGCGCCTCCTACCAAACTGGCCATGAAAATAGGTAGGTATGAACACGAGATTTCACGCAGGAACCTGCTGAGCCAGGCCGAGCATTACGACCTTTCCCAGGAACAGGCAAGCGCGGTAATTGATGAGGTCGCTGGGTGGGCAACTGACCTGGAGGCGCATTACGGAAAGTGCTTGAGCGAGCCTGAACTGGGGCTCGCGATTGCGGCGATGGGTACCCACAACCTACAAACGTAACGGGTAATTGTTGGGTGGGGATATGTGGCAAGGCTACAGATCATCCAAATCTACCTTCACGCGTTGCGGGGCGGCCAGCCGCTCTCTGACGGCGGCGTTCAGGTTGTCTTCGAGCATGAGAATTGGCTGAAACGGAAGCTCACCGTGCTCGGCTACATACTGCAGGGTTTGGTGCACCAGTTCGGAGGGTGTGACGCCAAGGCGTTCGAGCTCACGGTAGGCGCGGGCCTTTAGCTCGTCGTCGACGCGGATAGTGATGGATGCCATGGGCGAAGCCTCAAGGTAAAGCCAAAGGTCATTACGGTGACTCGAGCAGTGGAAGAGTTCAAGCGTGGCAGAGGTCTGTAAGAGCGGGCTTTTCGGGGCGCCGAACCGACGCGAAGCATGGCACCGGCTTTGCCGGTGTTCGCGGGCAACAGGGGTAGCGCCGTATTCGATTGCTGCGCCCGATACGGCCCCTGCACAGCTTCAGCTCGCGCCGGTGAGGTACGCCTGAGGCGGCTCGGGCATAGCCGCCAACATCTCGCGCAAGCCCGCCGCCCACTGTTTGCGAATCTCGTTGAAGTACGGGTCGTCCTGAGTCACGCGGTGGCTCTGCACGGCAGCCAGGCTGTCCTTGCGGTACACCAGCAGGTCCAGCGGCATGCTCACCGACAGGTTACTGCGCATGGTTTCGTCGAACGAGATCAGCCCACAGCGCAGGGCCTCTTCCAGCGAGGTACGCCAGGTCAGGTTGCGGTCGAGGATTGGCCGGCCGTACTTGCTCTCCCCCAATTGCAGAAACGGCGTGTCTTCAGTGGCCTGGATGAAGTTGCCTTGCGGGTAGATGCTGTACACGTCCATGGGGCCGTCGGCGATCTGCCCGCCGACCAGGAACGAGCAGGTGAGGTCGGTCTTGCCAGCCAGCTTGGTGCGGTCGCGCGCCACCACTTCGCGCATGGTTTCAGCCACCAGCACGGTGGCGTCGTAGACGGTGCTTACGTTCAGCAGATGGCTGCCCTTGCCGGTGCTGCGCTGCTTGAGCAGGTTGATGACGGACTGAGAGCTGGCCAGGTTGCCGGCGCTTTGTAGCACCAGCAGGCGCTCGCCGGGGGTGCTGAAGATGAACAGTTTGCGGAAGGTGGAGATCTGGTCGATGCCGGCGTTGGTGCGGGAGTCGGAGATGAACACCAGGCCATCGGCCAGGTGCATGGCGACGCAGTAGGTCATTTGCGTTAACTCGGTAATAAAAATGACAGGCTGGAGAATTGGGGCCGCTGTGCGGCCCTTCGCGGCGGTTCGGCGCCCCGATAAACCCGCTCCCACAGGTTCTGCGCAGTTCTTGAGTACGGCGCAGTACTTGTGGGAGCGGGTAAACCCGCGAAGAGACCGCCGCCGATTATTGCGCGTGCGCGGTCACCTGCACATGCGCTAACAACGACTCAGCCCCACCGCCACGCCGCATGCCGCGCACCGGGCAGGCATCGAGGTAATCCAGCCCCACCGCCAGCTTCAGGTGCCGCTCAGGCTTGGCCAGGCGGTTGGTCACGTCAAAGCTGTACCAACCATCGTCCAGCCAGGCCTCGGCCCAGGCGTGGCTGGCCAGGTGGCTGGCGTCCTCGGTGCACAGGTAGCCCGACACATAGCGCGCCGGCACACCGAGGCTGCGGGCACAGGCCAGAAACGCGTGGGTGTGGTCCTGGCACACCCCTGCCCCACCGGCGAACGCCTCCAGCGCGGTGGTCACCACGGTGGTCTCGCCCGGTGCATAGGGCATGCGCTCGGACAGCCCGTTCATCAAGTCGATCAACGCCGCGCGGTCACGCCGCGTGCCGCACTGCTGCGTGGCGAAATCCACCAACTCGTCGCCCGCCTGGGTCAGGTGGCTGCTGCGCAGAAACGGCAAAGGCGACTGGTCGTCGTGCTCGAGCTCAAGGCCAGGATCGATCTCCACCTCGCCATGGGCAGTCAGCACCAGGGCGTCGTGGGGCTCGTCCAGGGTGAGTACGTGGAGGACATTGCCGTACGGGTCGAGCTGGCTGCGCACCTTGCGCGGCAACTCCAGCTTCCAGGCCAGAATGCGCTGGCGCTCGCTGTCCTGCGGGGTCAGACGCAGAAACTGGATGCTGTTGCTGACATGGTTGGCATAACGGTAGGTGGTGTCGTGGCGTATGCAAAGTTTCATACGACCTCCAGGTAGGAGTGGTGCACAGTCTCGCCCAGGTGACGGATGCGCTGGATGAAGTCGGTGAGCCACAGGTGCAGGCCGGCGTCGAGAATTTCTTCGATACCGGTGTAGCGCAGCCGGGCGTTGAGTTCGGCGGCCAGGCGCTGTGAGGTGCGCCCGCTGCCGCTGGGCAGGCCGGCGAGGATCTGGTTCAGTTCCTCGATACAGGCGTGCAGCGAACGCGGCACGTCGGCGCGCAGCAGCAACATTTCCGACACCTGCCGGGCATTGGGGGCGTTGCGGTAGATCTCGTTGAACGCCTCGAACGACGACAGAGCCCGCAGCAGTGCGCTCCACTGGTAGTAGCCGCGCGCGGAGTTGTCGCTGACTTCCTCGGACTCCTCGCCAAACATCTCGTAGCGCACATCCAGCAGGCGCAGGGTGTTGTCGGCGCGCTCCAGGAAGGTGCCCAGGCGAATGAAGCAATAGGCGTCGTTGCGCATGATGGTGCCGGCGGTGGCGCCGCGGAACAGGTGCGAGCGCTGCTTGACCCATTCGCAGAAATGGCTGATGCCATAGTGCGCCAGGCCGTTGCCGGCGATGTTGCGCATCTCCAGCCATGTGGCGTTGATGTTCTCCCACATGTCGCCGGTGATGCGGCCGCGCACGGCGTGGGCGTTGGTGCGCGCTGCCTGCAGGCAGCAGTAGATGCTGCCGGGGTTGGTCTCGTCGAGGGCGAAGAAGTGCAACATGCGCTCAGCGTTCAACTCGCCGTGGCGCTGGTTGTAGTCGTCCAGGGTGCCAGCGGCCAATAGCGACATGGCCAGCTCTTCGCGGCCATCGGTACGCCCCGCCTGGGGCATCAGCGACAGCGAATAGCTCACCTCGAGCATGCGCGCGAGGTTCTCGGCGCGCTCCAGGTAGCGGGACATCCAGTAGAGGTCGGACGCGGTTCTCGAAAGCATGGTTCAGTCCTCCACCACCCAGGTGTCCTTGGTACCGCCGCCCTGTGACGAGTTCACCACCAGCGAGCCGGCACGCAGCGCCACGCGGGTCAGGCCGCCCGGCACCAGGCGGGTTTCACTGCCCGAGAGCACGAACGGGCGCAGGTCGATATGCCGGGGCGCGATGCCGTTCTCGACGAAGGTCGGGCAGGTCGACAGGCACAGCGTGGGCTGGGCGATGTAGGCCTCGGGCCGGGCCTTGAGGCGGGCGCGGAATTCTTCGATCTCGGCCTTGGTGGCCGCAGGGCCTACCAGCATGCCGTAGCCGCCCGAGCCTTGGGTTTCCTTGACCACCAGTTCCGGCAGGTGCGCCAGCACGTGGGACAGCTCCTCGGGCTTGCGGCATTGCCAGGTGGGCACGTTCTTCAGGATCGGCTCTTCGTCGAGGTAGAAGCGGATCATGTCGTCGACATAGGGGTAGATCGACTTGTCGTCGGCTACGCCGGTGCCCACGGCATTGGCCAGCACCACGTTGCCGGTGCGGTAAGCGGCGATCAGGCCGGGCACGCCGAGCATCGAGTCGGGGTTGAACGACAGCGGGTCGAGGTAGGCGTCGTCCAGGCGCCGGTAGATCACATCCACCTGGCGTGGGCCTGCGGTAGTACGCATGTACACATGGTCGTCGCGCACGAACAGGTCGGCGCCTTCGACCAGCTCCACGCCCATTTCACGGGCCAGGAAGGCATGCTCGAAATAGGCGCTGTTGAAGCGGCCCGGCGTGAGCACCACGGCGGTGGGGTTGTCCAGAGGGCTGGCGCTCTTGAGGGTGTCGAGCAGCAGGTTCGGGTAGTGGTCGATCGGCGCCACGCGCTGGGCGGCGAACAGCTCGGGGAACAGGCGCATCATCATCTTGCGGTCTTCGAGCATATAGCTCACGCCACTGGGAGTGCGCAGGTTGTCTTCGAGTACGTAGTAGCTGCCATCGCAGTCACGCACCAGGTCCACCCCGGCGATATGCGCGTAGATGTTGCGGTGCAGGTCCAGGCCACGCATGGCCACTTGGTAGCCTTCGTTGGCCAACACCTGCTCGGCGGGGATGACGCCCTCCTTGATGATGCGCTGGCCGTGGTAGATGTCGCTGAGGAACAGATTCAGCGCATGCACGCGCTGGATGCAGCCGCGCTCGACGATGCGCCATTCGCTGGCTTTGATGCTGCGCGGGATGATGTCGAAGGGGATCAGGCGTTCGGTGCCTTGGGCGTCGCCGTACAGGGTGAAGGTGATGCCAGCGCGGTGGAACAGCAGGTCGGCTTCACGCCGGCGCTGCTCCAGCACCTGCGCAGGGGTGTCGGCCAGCCAGCGCGCGAAGGGTTGATAGTGCGGGCGGCAGCCACCCTGCGCGTCATACATCTCGTTAAAAAATTCTCGTGCCATTAACCACTCCTTGCGGCGATGTACACGGCTTTTCTGACTTCGCCGATTCGGTTCGCCGGGGCCTTGCAACGCTTTATGTGAGTTGCTGCGTTTTTTAACGGTAGGGGTGCGGTGCGGGGGATACCTGTGTGGCCTTGGCGTGCTGAAAGCGGGTGCAAGGGTTGTGCCCAGGTGCTGGAAGTGCTGTGGCAGAGCGTCGGGCGGGTTTTCTGGGGTGGTTTGCGGGGAAAGGCAGTGGGCGAAAACGGTGCAGGCGGGGATTGGAGGTAGGCGGTGGCGGCCTCATCGCGGGGCAAGCCCGCTCCCACAGGTATGGCGGCGCTGGTAGGGGTTGTGGACGTGTGGGAGCGGGTTTATCCGCGAAGCAGACACCGCGCTGTATGGCCGGGGCTGTGCCCCGGTTCGCGGGTGAACCCGCTCCCACAGGGTTCGGGGCTGGCTGTGGGATTTGTGGGTCAGGGCTGGTACTTGAGGCCTAGCTCTGCCGATAGCCGTGCGGTGGCATCTTTGACCACCGGCACCAGCTGGCGCATCTTTTCCTCTGGCATGTAGGGCACGGTACTGGCCACGCTGATGCCGGCCACGATACGGCGGCTGGCATCGCGCACCGGCGCTGCCACGCAGCGAATCGACGGCTCGTTGTCTTCCAGGTCGAAGGCATAGCCCCCGGCCACATACTCGGCCATACGCAGCTCGACCTGCGCCCAGGTCTGCTCGGTATGGTGCGGCCAGAACGCGCTCTTGCCACCTGCTGGCAAGCTGGTTTCGTACAGGCGCTGCCACTCGGCCGGGGTGTCATCCAGCATCAGTGCCTTGCCGATGCCGGTACGCGCCAGCGGCATGCGATGGCCCACCCGCGAACGCATCTCCGGGCCATTGCGCCCGGGGATCTTGTGCAGGTACAGCACCTCGTCGCCCTCGCGAATGGCCAGGTGGATGGTATCGCCGGTCAGCGCCGAAAGCTCGTCCAGGTAGGGTCCGGCCAAGGTCACCAGGGGCAGCTCTTCGCGGGCCTGAAAACCCAGCTCGATCAGTTTGGGGCCGAGCAGGTAACCCACCTGGGGCACCACGCGCAGGTAGCGTTCCTCCACCAGGCAACTGGCCAGGCGGTGGGTGGTGCTGCGGGTGGTACCGATGTGCCGGGCGATGTCCTTGAGGTCACGCGCGCCTGCGGCCACGGCCTGCACCACGGCCAGGCCGCGCAGCAGGGTCTGGGTACCGGTAGGGGCGTTTTTCGGGTCTTCCTGCATGTGCGGCCTTTACCGTTGAGCGAGTGGGCGGGCGACATTATGTTCGCCCGCACCCCGCCCCTACAACTCGATGCGCTCTACCTTGCCCACCAGCAGGATGTAAGACAGCGCGCCAATCAACGCCAGCACCGCGATATAGGTGATGGCCGGGGCGAAGGAATCGCCGCTGACCAGCAAGCCAATCACGATCGGCGTGACGATCGCCGAGAGGTTGCCGATGAAGTTGAAAACCCCGCCGGTCAGCCCAAGCAGGCGTGCCGGGGCCAGGGTGGAAACCAGCGACCACGTGATCGAGGCCAGGCCGTTGCCGAAGAAAGCCAGGGCCAGGAAGGCGATCACCAGCGGTGTAGACTCGACGAAGTTGGCGCCGATCAGCGCAGTGGAAATCAGCAGGCCGCTGATGATCGGCAGCTTGCGGGCCAGGCCGATGCTCGCCCCGCGACGGATCAGCCAGTCGGAGAACAACCCCGAACACAGCACGCCAACGAAGGCGGCAAGAAATGGCAGAGACGCCAGCAGGCCGGACTTGATGAAGTCCATGCCGCGGTATTTGACCAGGTAGGTGGGGAACCAGGTGAGGAAAAACCACAGCGTCGAGTTCAGGCAGAACTGGCCGAGGTAGATGCCCCACAGCTTGCGCTTGCTCAGCACGATACCGAGGTCCGCCCAGCTGAACCTGGCCTTGACCTTGGCCTGGTCGGCCTGGATATCCACCAGCCCACCGCCCTGGCGAATCAGGTCGATCTCGGCCTGGTTCACGCCGTTGAAATCCCGTGGCTCGCGATACACCGCGTACCAGATCACACCCCACAAGATTCCCACCGCACCGGTGATGACGAACACCATGTGCCAGCCGAACGCATGGTGCAGCCATGCCAGCACCGGGGTGAGGAAGGCCAGGCCCACGAACTGCCCCGAGGTGTAGAAGCCGATGGCCGTGGCTCGCTCGCGCTCGGGGAACCAGGTGGTGACCACCCGGCTGTTGATCGGGTAGGCCGGCGCCTCCAGCGCACCGACCGCCATGCGCAGCACGAACAGCGCGATGAAGCTTGCAGCGAAGCCCAGCATCACCGTGGCCAGCGACCACAGCACCAGCGCCACGGTGTAGAGGATGCGCGGCGGTACCCGGTCGACCAGCCAGCCGCCGGGAATCTGCATGGCGGCGTAGGTCCAGCCGAAGGCCGAGAACACCAGGCCGACCTGGACCGGGTCCAGGCCCAGCTCGCGGGTCAGCGCCGGCGCGACAATCGACAGGTTGCTGCGGTCCAGGTAGTTGATCACCACGGTGATGAACAGCAGCACCATGATGAAGAAACGCTTGCGGCTCGGTGCAGCCAGGGCAGCCTGCCCGGCGAGGGTGTGCGGGTGCATGGAAAGTGCCTCTTGTTATGTTTATCGAGGTCGTTGCTATGCGGGTCGGCGAGGCGCCATCACCACTCGGCGAAGCTACCGTCGGCGTGGCGCCACACCGGGTTGCGCCAGCGGTGGCCGACCGCAGCGCGCTCGATCACGTATTCCTCGTTGATCTCGATGCCCAGGCCCGGGCCGTTGGGGATCTTCACCATGCCCTGCTCGTAGTCGAACACCCCAGGGTCGCGCACGTAGTCGAGCAGGTCGTTGCTCTCGTTGTAGTGAATACCCAGGCTCTGCTCCTGGATGAAGGCGTTGTAGCAGGCGGCATCCAGTTGCAGGCAGGCAGCCAAGGCAATCGGGCCCAGAGGGCAGTGCAGCGCCAGTGCAACGTCGTAGGCCTCGGCCATGTTGGCGATCTTGCGGGTTTCGGTAATGCCACCGGCGTGGGAGGCATCGGGCTGGATGATGTCGACATAGCCTTCGCTGAGCACGCGCTTGAAATCCCAGCGCGAGAACAGCCGCTCGCCCAGAGCGATGGGCGTGCTGGTCAACGGGGCCAGCTCCTTGAGCGCCTCGTAGTTTTCGCTGAGCACCGGTTCTTCGATGAACATCAGCTTGAACGGGTCCAGCTCCTTCATCAGGACCTTGGCCATGGGCTTGTGCACCCGGCCATGGAAGTCGACGCCGATGCCGACGTTCGGGCCCACCGCATCACGCACGGCAGCCACGTTGGCCAGGGCTTGGTCGACCTTGTCGAAGGTGTCGAGGAATTGCAGCTCTTCGGTGCCGTTCATCTTCACCGCGGTGAAGCCTCGGCTAACGGCTTCTTTCGCGGCACGTGCAGTGTCGGCCGGGCGGTCGCCGCCAATCCACGAATACACGCGGATCCTGTCGCGCACCTGGCCACCGAGCAAGTCGCTGACCGACACGCCCAGGGCCTTGCCCTTGATGTCCCACAAGGCCTGGTCGATTCCGGCCAGGGCGCTCATGTGGATGGCCCCGCCGCGGTAGAAGCCGCCGCGGTAGAGCACGGTCCAGATGTCTTCGATATTGCGTGGGTCCTTGCCGACCAGGTAGTCGGACAACTCCTCGACGGCTGCGGCAACAGTATGGGCACGCCCTTCTACCACCGGCTCGCCCCAGCCGGTCACGCCCTCGTCGGTCTCGACCTTGAGGAAGCACCAGCGTGGCGGAACGATGAAGGTGGTCAGCTTGGTAATTTTCATCTGCTTGTCTCTCTTGTTGGATGCAGTGCAGGAAAGGGGTCAGCGCAAGGCTTTCCAGGCGGTCACGTATGCCGTGGCATTGGCGGCGACCTGCTCGGGCGTCATGCCCGGTTTGTACAGGCCGGAACCCAGGCCGAAGCCTCGGGCGCCAGCGTCGTGGAACGCTTGCATGTTGTCGGGGGTAATGCCGCCGACCGGCGCCAGCAAGGTCCCGGCTGGCAGCACGGCGAGCCAGGCCTTCACCACCGCCGTGCCCATCTGCTCGGCGGGGAACAGCTTGAGGATGTCGGCCCCCTCGGCCAGGGCCGCAAAGGCCTCGGTCGGCGTGGCCACGCCAGGGGCCAGGAACAGGCCGGCCGCCTTGGCTGCACGCAGTACCTGCGGGTCGCTGTGGGGCATGACGATCACCTGGCCGCCCGCCTCTTTCACCTGCTGCACCTGCGCAGGCTTCAGCACGGTGCCCGCCCCGACCAGGCAATCGGCGGGCAGGCTGCTGCGCAGGACACGGATGCTCTGCAGTGGGTCGGGGGAATTGAGCGGCACTTCGATCACGCGAAAGCCAGCGCCATAGAGCACTTCGCCCATCGCGGCGGCTTCGGATGGCTTCAGCCCGCGCAGAATTGCGATCAGGCCGGTGTGTGCCAGGGCTTGTTCGAGCATGACAGGCCTCCTTCAGGATGAGTGGGCGGCGCTGGCGCGAACCAGGCCGGCCGCGAGCGCCAGCTGCCACAAGCCGCGCTCGGTGGCCTGCTCGACAACGCTCACATGGGTAAAGCCGCAGGCGTGCAACGCACGGCTGTAGCGCATGCACAACTGGCCGTTGCCGATCAGCGCAATGGCTGGCAGGTGCACGCTGTTGCGGCGCTGGCGTTGCAACTTGGCAAGCGCTGCGAGTTCGTGGCCGATCAGCAGGCCGGAAAGATAGTCGGGCTGGGCACTGGCGCTGAGCTCGCCGGTCAGGCCCAGGGTGCGCGCACTGAACAAGGTGGACAGCAAACCGGCCTCACCTTCGCCAGACAGCGCGACCTGCACGCCGTGGTCGAATGCATGGGCATCGAACGCACCACCGCGCTGCTGGGTACGGCCAAGAATGCTGTGTTCGCTGAGCACCGCGAACACTTCGCCAGTCATGAACGTGTCGAACTGCACGATGCAGCCTTCGACTACCTGGACCCATTTCGAATGGCTGCCGGGCAGGCCGATCAGCAGGTCGTCGGCGCGCATGCTGGGTAGCGCACCGAGCACCTGGGTTTCTTCGCCACGCATCACGTTGGGCAGGCGCGAACGCTGGATCACGCCAGGCACGATGTGCACATCGACGCCACGCAGGCTGCGCACGGTGTGCAGGCCAGAACCCAGGGTTGCGACGTTGGCGGGGGTGTCGCGATAGGCCGCTTCGCGCCAGCCCTGAGCGCTGCCGACCATGCCGCAGGCGATTACCGGGAGTTTGGGCTGGGCGTCGAGCCAATCGCCGCAGGCCTCGTCGAAGGCCAGTTCGAAGCCGTCGTTGCAGGGCTGGCCGTTGATCAGGCGCGAGGCTTTAGGCAACTGCATGATCCCGCAGGCCAGCGCGCGGCTGTCCATTACCTGGCCGTCGGCGGCGAGTTTGTAAGCACGAAGTGAGGTGGTCCCCCAATCGAGCGCGATCAATTGCACCGGCATCGCTTCACCTGTTCTGTTCTTGGCAGTGAGTGAGGCGACTATAAACCCGGGTGCGCGGAAATTCCAATATGTAAAATACAATCCCATATATAGGGATCTCTGAAGCTCTGCACGTCGTCTCGACCAAGTCATAGTACGACTACTGTTTTCCAGGTTTCCTTGAGATAGACGTGTCGGCCGCGAATTTCACTTTAAGCCTCGATTTTATTGCGCTCCACAGCGTTGACAGGCCGATTTCCGGTTGATAATAATTCGCCAAGTTGTACGACGACGCATAACAAAAACAATCAGCGGACGAACATCATGTCGACACTCAACACGCCCTACCTGCGCCCATCGCCTTCCCTCTTCGCCCCACCCTCGGCCACCTAGCGCCGCGCACCTTTCTTTACCCTTCAGGGCCTTCGAACGGCCCGCAACCCAGTCGCCCCTGCCTGCCGGACGCTTGCTCGTGCCCGGCAGATGGGCTGCCACACCTTTTGCGGAGCACAACAATAATGATCATCTGCCAAAGAACCTTTCCTTTCGCACTGCTGGGCGCCGGCCTGTTCGGTGGCCTGCCGACTACCAGTCTGGCCGAGGGCTTCGTCGAAGACGCCAAGGCCACCCTGGGCCTGCGCAACTTCTACATCAACCGCAACTTCACCAACCCGGCCAACCCACAGAGCAAGGCCGAGGAATGGACGCAAAGCTTCATCCTCGACGCCCGCTCGGGCTTCACCCAGGGGCCGATAGGCTTCGGCGTGGACGTGCTGGGGCTGTGGTCGGTCAAGCTCGATGGCGGTGGCGGCACCTACGGCACGGCGTTGCTGCCGCGCCACGACGATGGCCGGCCCGCCGATGACTACGGGCGTTTGGCAGTGGCAGGCAAGGCGCGCATTTCGAAGACCGAGCTGAAGATCGGCGAATGGATGCCCGTGCTGCCGATCCTGCGCTCGGACGACGGCCGCTCGCTGCCACAAACCCTGCGCGGCGGCCAGGTGACGTCCAACGAAATCGACGGGCTGACCCTGTACGGTGGGCAGTTCCGCGCCAACAGCCCACGCAACGACGCGAGCATGGACGACATGAGTTATGCAGGCGCGCTGTCGGACCGCTTCAACTTCGTCGGTGGCGAATACAAGTTCAACGACAACCGCACCCTGCTCGGGCTGTGGAACGCCGAGCTGAAGGACGTCTACCAGCAGCAATACCTGCAGTTGAGTCACAGCCAACCCGTGGGCAGCTGGACCCTGGGCGCCAACCTGGGCTATTTCCAGGGCGAGGAAGACGGCGCCGAGCGCGCCGGCAAGCTCGACAACAAGACCTACTCCGGGATGTTCTCTGCGCGCTACCTGGGCCACACCTTCTACGTCGGCCTGCAGAAGGTCAGCGGCGACACCTGGATGCGGGTCAACGGCACCAGCGGCGGCACCCTGGCCAACGACGCCTACAACGCCAGCTTCGACAACGCCAACGAACGCTCCTGGCAACTGCGCCACGACTTCAACTTCGTCGCCCTGGGCATTCCCGGGCTGACCCTGATGAACCGCTATATCAGCGGGCGGGAGATTCACAGCGGCGCGGTCAGCGATGGCAAGGAATGGGTGCGCGAGTCGGAACTGGCGTACGTGATCCAGGGCGGGCCATTCAAGAACCTGGGCATCCGCTGGCGCAATTCGAGCATTCGTCGCGACTTCAGCAACAACGAATTCGACGAGAACCGGCTGATCTTCAACTACCCGTTGTCGATCCTGTAGACCGTGCCGATTCGGCATTGACAAGCGCCGGAACCGCTGTCGATAATCGCGCACGGTCATATGACAACATACAACAACTCCAACAATCAAAGAGCCGGACTATGACTACCACGCCCTACAAGCGCCTGCTGCTCACCGGAGCCGCAGGCGGTCTTGGCAAGGTTCTTCGCGAGCGCCTCCGTGGTTGCGCCGAAGTGCTGCGCCTTTCCGACATCAGCCCCATGGCCCCGGCTGCGGGGCCTCATGAAGAAGTCATCCGGTGCGACCTGGCCGACAAGGCCCAGGTGCACGCCCTGGTCGAGGGTGTGGACGCCATCGTGCACTTTGGCGGGGTATCCACCGAGCACAGCTTCGAAGACATCCTTGGCGCCAACATCTGCGGCGTGTTCCACATCTACGAGGCGGCGCGCAAGCACGGCGTGAAGCGCGTGGTGTTCGCCAGCTCCAACCACGTGATCGGCTTTTACCGCCAGGACGAGCGCATCGACGCCCACGCGCTGCGTCGGCCGGACGGCTATTACGGGTTGTCCAAGTGCTACGGCGAGGATGTCGCCAGCTTCTACTTCGATCGCTACGGCATCGAGACCGTCAGCCTGCGCATCGGCTCGTCGTTCCCCGAGCCGCAGAACCCGCGCATGCTCTGCACCTGGCTGAGCTACGACGACCTCACCCAGCTGGTCGAACGCAGCCTGTTCACACCCGACGTCGGCCACACCGTGGTCTATGGCGCGTCCAACAACCGCACCGTGTGGTGGGACAACCGTCATGCCGCGCACCTGGGCTACGTGCCCAAGGACAGCTCCGAGGTGTTCCGCGCTGCGGTGGAAGCCAAGCCTGCACCCGCTGCCGACGATCCAAGCATGGTCTACCAGGGAGGCGCCTTTGTCGCCGCTGGCCCCTTCGACTGAGCGCATCGCCAAGGAGGCATCGCATGCAGTGTGAACTGATCGTCGACGCACGCAACGGCACGGGCGAAAGCCCGGTGTGGCACCCCGTCGACCAGGCCCTGTACTGGGTCGACATTCCCGCGCGCCAGCTGCATCGCTGGCAGGATGGTACGCACCAGGTGTGGCAAGGCGAGGAAATGCTCGCCTGCATCGCCCGCACCGAGCACGGCTGGGTGGCAGGCATGCAGAGCGGTATTTTCCAACTCGCGACCCAGGCCGACGGCACCCTCGCCAGCCAACTGCTCAGCCCCGTCAGCCATGCCCGCGAGGGCATGCGTTTCAACGACGGGCGCTGCGACCGCCAGGGCCGCTTCTGGGCCGGCAGCATGCTGCTGGACATGGCCCAGGGCGCACCGGTCGGCGCGCTGTACCGGCACAATGGCAAAGGCCAACTGCGCCTGGTGCTGGACGAGTTGATCGTGCCCAACGGCCTGGCCTTCAGCCCGGACGGCACGCGCATGTACCTGTCGGATTCGCACCCAAGCGTGCAAACCATCTGGGTGTACGACTACGACATCGACAGCGGCACCCCGCACAACCGCCGGGTATTCGTCGACATGCACGCCCTGCCCGGCCGCCCCGACGGCGCCGCCATCGACCAGGACGGCTGCTACTGGATCTGCGGCAACGACGCCGGCCTGGTGCACCGCTTCACCCCGGACGGCCGCCTGGACCGCTCGCTGCCGGTACCGGTGAAAAAGCCGGCGATGTGCGCTTTCGGTGGGGCGAACCTCGACACCCTGTTCGTCACCTCGATCCGCCCCGCAGGCGACCTCAGCGACCAGCCCCTGGCCGGTGGCGTGTTCGCCCTGGACCCTGGGGTCAAAGGCCTGGAGGAACCCGCCTACCGGGGCTGACCCCCAAACTGCCAAACACCTCAAACAGCTCGTTGCGACAGAAACCGGATAATAAAAACCACGGAGTTTCATCATGACCTTCAAACGCAAGCTGCTCCTTGCCGTACTCCCGCTCGCCGCCTCTCTCTCCACCAGTGCCTGGGCGCTGGACATCAAGTTCGCCGACATCCACCCCGCCGGCTACCCGACCGTTGTGGCCGAGCAGAACATGGGCAAGAAACTCGAAGCCGCAAGCAACGGCGAAATCACCTTCAAGATGTTCCCCGGCGGTGTGCTGGGTTCCGAGAAGGAAGTGATCGAGCAGGCGCAGATCGGCGCCGTGCAGATGGCCCGCGTGAGCCTGGGGATCGTCGGGCCGGTAGTGCCGGATGTGAACGTGTTCAACATGCCGTTCGTGTTCCGCGACCACGAACACATGCGCAAGGTCATCGACGGCGAGATCGGCCAGGAGATCCTCGACAAGATCACCCATTCCGAATTCAACCTGGTGGCCCTGGCCTGGATGGATGGCGGCTCGCGCAGCATCTACACCAAGAAGCCGGTGCGCAGCCTGGAAGACCTCAAGGGCATGAAGATCCGCGTGCAAGGCAACCCGCTGTTCATCGACATGATGAACGCCATGGGCGGCAACGGCATCGCCATGGACACCGGCGAGATCTTCAGCGCCCTGCAGACCGGGGTGATCGATGGCGCCGAGAACAACCCGCCCACCCTGCTCGAGCACAACCACTTCCAGAACGCCAAGTACTACACCCTCACCGGCCACCTGATCCTGCCGGAACCGGTGGTGATGTCCAAGACCACCTGGAACAAGCTCACCCCCGAGCAGCAGGCGCTGGTGAAGAGAGTCGCCCGCGAGGCGCAGATGGAAGAGCGCCAGCTGTGGGACGCCAAGTCTGCGGCCAGCGAAGAGAAGCTCAAGGCCGCCGGCGTGGAATTCATCGTCGTCGACAAGAAGCCGTTCTACGACGCCACCGCCCCTGTGCGCGAAAAGTACGGTGCGCAGTACGCCGACCTGATGAAGCGCATCGACGCGGTGCAGTGACCCACCCTTTCCAGACGACCTCGGCAGCGCGGTAACCACCGCCCTGCCGACTTGGTGGTGCCCTATGAAAACGTTCTTCCTGCGTGTGAACGACACGCTTTATCGCGCCTGTATCTGGGTCGCCGGCCTGTCGATCCTGACCATGTCGCTGATCATTCCCTGGGGCATCTTCGCCCGCTACATATTGGGTACCGGCTCCAGTTGGCCGGAGCCGGTGGCGATCCTGCTGATGGTGGTGTTCACCTTCATCGGTGCTGCCGCCAGCTACCGCGCCGGGGCGCACATGGCGGTGGCGATGGTCACCGACCGCCTGCCCCCGGCCACCCGCGCCCTGGCGGCAGTGCTGGTACAACTGCTGATGGTCGTGGTGTGCGTGTTCATGACCTGGTACGGCACCAAGCTGTGCATCACCACCTGGAACCAGTATCTCGCCTCGTTGCCGGGCGTGCGCGTGGGCATGAGCTATGCGCCGATCCCCGTGGGCGGTTTGCTGACCTTGGTCTTCGTATTGGAAAAACTCTTCCTGGGCGACCAGAGCAACCGCAAGGTGGTGCGCTTGGACCTGGTGGAAGAAAGCGAGGGGGCCGTCTAAATGGATGCTTTCATTCTTCTTGGCAGTTTCATACTGCTCATCATGCTCGGCATGCCGGTGGCCTACGCCCTGGGCCTGGCCGCGCTGATCGGCGCCTGGTGGATCGACATCCCGTTGCAGGCGATGATGATCCAGGTGGCCAGCGGGGTGAACAAGTTCTCGCTGCTGGCCATTCCGTTCTTCGTGCTGGCTGGCGCGATCATGGCCGAAGGCGGCATGTCACGCCGCTTGGTGGCCTTCGCCGGAGTGCTGGTGGGCTTCGTGCGCGGTGGCTTGTCGCTGGTGAACATCACCGCCTCGACCTTTTTCGGCGCCATCTCCGGCTCGTCGGTGGCCGACACTGCCTCGGTCGGCTCGGTGCTGATTCCGGAGATGGAGCGCAAAGGCTACCCGCGCGATTTCTCCACGGCGGTGACCGTCAGCGGCTCGGTGCAGGCACTGCTCACCCCGCCCAGCCACAACTCGGTGCTGTACTCCCTGGCCGCGGGCGGCACGGTGTCCATCGCCTCGCTGTTCATGGCCGGCGTGATGCCGGGGCTGCTGTTGAGCGCGGTGATGATGGGCCTGTGCCTGATCTTCGCGAAGAAGCGCAACTATCCCAAGGGCGAAGTGATTCCGCTGCGCCAGGCGCTGAAGATCGCCGGTGAAGCGCTGTGGGGCCTGATGGCCATGGTGATCATCCTCGGTGGCATTCTCTCGGGGGTGTTCACCGCCACCGAGTCGGCGGCCGTGGCGGTGGTGTGGTCGTTCTTCGTGACCATGTTCATCTACCGCGACTACAAATGGCGCGACCTGCCCAAGCTGATGCACCGCACGGTGCGGACCATCTCGATCGTGATGATCCTGATCGGCTTCGCGGCCAGCTTCGGCTACGTGATGACCCTGATGCAGATTCCGTCGAAGATCACCACGGCGTTCCTGACCCTGTCGGACAACCGCTATGTGATCCTGATGTGCATCAACTTCATGCTGCTGTTGCTGGGCACGGTGATGGACATGGCGCCGCTGATCCTGATCCTCACGCCTATCCTGCTGCCGGTGATCACCGGCATCGGCGTCGACCCGGTGCACTTCGGCATGATCATGCTGGTGAACCTGGGCATCGGGCTGATAACGCCACCGGTGGGGGCGGTGTTGTTTGTTGGCTCAGCCATCGGCAAGGTGAGCATCGAGGCCACGGTGAAGGCGCTGCTGCCGTTCTACCTGGCGTTGTTCATGGTACTGATGGCCGTGACCTACATCCCGGCCATTTCCCTCTGGCTGCCGGGCATGGTGCTGTAACGTGACGGGCGGGCCCGCTTCACAGGCCTCGGGAACCACGCGGTCGTTGTGGGAGCGGGTTCACCCGCGAAAAGAACAACGTAGTGTATGGCCGGGGCTATGCCCCGGTTCGCGGGTGAACCCGCTCCCACAGCTTCAGCGCTGCCCCCGAGAACCACGCGATATCTGAACGGGCTTGCCGAAGCGGCCCCAATTAGGTCTGGCCCGCCCCTTTTCGCAAATGGACCCTGCTCATGGCTGTTCCCGCAAGCCCTCTCTTTCCTCGCAAGCTGGCCGTGGCGCTATTGGCCCTGCTGGCCTGCGCCTTCGCCGGCAACCATATCGCCGCGCGTATCGCCTTCGACGACGACACCGGCGTGCTGCTGGCCATTCTCTGCCGCTCGGGCATCACTTTCCTGGCCCTGGCCGGGTTGGTCCTGTGGCAGCGCCAGCCACTGGGCCTGCCTGCAGGCAGCCACCGCTGGCAACTGTTGCTGGGCCTGCTGATCGCCACCCAGAGCCTGTGCCTGTACTCGGCGGTGGCGCGCATTCCCGTGGCCCTGGCGTTGCTGGTGGCCAACACCTTCCCGATGCTGCTGGCGCTGCTCAACTGGGCCTTCAATGGCGTGCGGCCCAATGGCCGCAGCGTGCTGTTCATGGCGCTGATTCTCTGCGGCCTGATGCTGGCGCTGGATGTACCGGCCAGGCTGGCCGACGACGGCAACACCAACCCGCATTGGGCATTGGGCGTGAGCCTGGCGTTCGGCGCCGCCTGCGCATTCGCCTGTGCCCTGTGGGTCACCGACAACCGCCTGGCCAGCGTGCGCGGCCCGGTACGCAGCCTGCTGACCTTGCTGATCGTGTTCACCAGCATGCTGCTGGCCGGTTTCAGCGGCTGGGTACCGGCGGGGCTGTCGACGCCCAGCAGCAGCAGTGGCTGGCTGGCGCTTGCCAGCCTGGTGGTGCTGTATGGCGTGGCGTTCACCTTGCTGTTCGTCTGCGTGCCACGCCTGAACATGGCGCAGAATGCCCCGGTGATGAACATCGAGCCGATCGCCACGCTGCTGCTGGGCTGGGCCTTGCTCGACCAGCGCCTGAGCGCCGTGCAACTGATCGGTGGCGCGGTGGTGGTGTGCGGCATCGTGCTGCTGACCTACCGCCGGGCACGTTGACCTTTCGCATACAGGAGCCTTCGATGAACGTCCCGCTGCTGTACCTGCAAGACCACCTGACCGAGCTGAGCCTCGCACCAACCGTGGGCGCCAGCCTGGTGAACTGGCGAGTGAAAGCCACTGGAGAGCCTTTGCTGCGCCCTTCGGACGCGGCTGCACTGGCCAGCGCCAGCCCGCGCAAGCTGGCGTGCCACCCGCTGGCGCCGTGGTCCAACCGCATCGCCGAGGGCGGCTTCGCCCGGCCCGATGGCTGGCAGGCGCTGCACCCTAACACCGAGCAGGACCCCTACCCAATCCACGGCACGGCCTGGCAACAACCCTGGCAGGTGGCCCATCACAGCGACCGGCGGGCGCGCCTGGTGCTCGAGAGTGAAACGCCCTTCGCTTACCAGGCCACGCTGGATGTGCAGCTACAAGACGGCTGCCTGACCCTGGACCTGCACATCACCCACCGCGATGCGAAACCCAGCTGGCATGGTTTGGGGCTGCACCCGTATTTTCCCCGTTACCCCGGCACGCGCTTGCAAGCGTTGGCCGGCCAGGTATGGCTGGGGGAACCGGGGCGACTGCCCACGCGGCAGGCTGAGATTCCTGAAGACTGGCGCTTCGATACGGCGAGTGCATTGCCCGCAAGGCTGGTCGACCACGCCTTCGACGGCTGGACGGGTGGCTGTGTGATCGAGCAACCGGGTTATCGCCTGGAGTGCCAGGCGCAGGACGCCGGGCTGTTCCTGCTGTATTGCCCGCCTGGCCAGGAGTTCTTCTGCTTCGAGCCGGTCAGCCACCCGATCAATGCCCACCACCTGCCGGGGCGGCCGGGGTTGCGCTTGCTGCATGAAGAGGACGAGGTGAGCCTTGGGTGGCAGATGCGTTACCTGCCGACACGACCTCGGTGAATGGCACGGGCTGCCCCCGCGATCACCGGCAACGCCGGTGCCATCCCTGCGCCGCTTGCTGGGCCGGCAAATCAGTTCAAATGCTGGTGCGCGCGCAAGTGCTCCACCAACCGATCGATGAAGGTACGCACCTTGGTCGAGCCATACTTGCTCTCGCGGTGCAGCACATGGATCGGCCATGGCGCTTCCTCGAACTCATCGAGCAGCACCTTCAAGGTGCCATTAGCGACATCCTCGGCCACTTGATAGGACATCTGCCTGACGATACCCAACCCGTCTCGCGCGGCGCTGATCGCGGCATCGTTGCTGGTCACCGAGAGCCTGGGCTTTAGGCGCAGGCTGGTCGGCTCGCCCGAGGTACTGAAGCGCCAGTCGGCCAGCGGCGACAGGTTGTTCGCAGCGATGATCACATGCTCCGACAAGTCGCCCGGGCGCTGCGGCATGCCATGGCGCACCAGGTACTCGGGCGACGCGCAGATCATCCGCCGCACCTTGCCGACACCAATGGCCTTGAGGCCCGAATCCGGCAGGTGGCCGATGCGCACCGCCACGTCCATGCCCTCCTCCACCACATTCACCACGCGGTCGAGGAAGTACGCGGTCACGTCCACGTCCGGGAACGTCTTGAGGTAATCGACGATGCACGGCATCACATAGAACTTGCCGAACAGCACCGGTGCGGTCACCGCGAGGTTGCCCTTGGGCGTGGCGTTGACGCCTGCAACCGCTTCGTTGGCTTCGGTGAGGCTGGCGAGGATATGACGGCTGTCATCCAGATAGCGCCCGCCCGCTTCGGTCAGGCGCACGCTGCGGGTGGTGCGCAGCAACAGCTTGACCCCCAGGCGCTCTTCCAGCGCCGTGACTGCGCGGGTCACCGCCGCAGGCGAGATGCCCAGCCGGCGCGAGGCAGCTGCAAAACTTTCCAGTTCGCCCACGGCGACGAACACCTTCATCAGGTGAATCTGGTCCATGCCCTGCCTCGCTGACGGTGTAGGAGAAGCTGGGATTATTCCAGCAGTCATGGGCAATGAGTAGGCTTTTGCGAAGGGCTCGAGCAAGGCCTGACCCGCACCACGCCGTTGGCGTGGCGCGGGCTATCGATCAGGCAGTGGTTTGCAGGCCGATCACGGTGCGCGGCATGCCAACGAAACCTGGCAGTGCCTCGATACGCGCCAGCCACGCCCGCACGTTCGGGTAGCCTTCCAGCGACACGTTGCCTTCCGGCGCGTGGGCGGTATACGAGTAGTTGGCGACATCGGCGATGGTCGGCTCGTCACCGGCCAGGAACTTGCGCTTGGCCAGTTCGGCATCCATCACCTTGAGCAGGGCGTGGGCACGGGTGATGACTTCGTCGGCGTCGAACGAGTAACCGAACACCGTGACCAGACGTGCGGCGGCCGGCCCAAAGGCCAGCGGGCCTGCGGCGACCGAAAGCCAGCGTTGTACGCGCGCTTCGCCAGCAGGGTCCTTGGGCAGCCACTTGCCGGTGGCGTCGTATTTTTTCGCCAGGTACACCAGGATCGAGTTGGAGTCGGCGATGACGGTACCGTTGTCATCGATCACCGGTACCTGGCCGAAGGGGTTGAGCTTGAGGAATTGCTCGGTCTTGTGCTCGCCCTTGCCCAGGTTGACGAAGATGTTTTCGGTCGGCAGGTTCAGCAGCGACAGCATCAGTTCGGCGCGGTGGGCGTGGCCGGATTTAGGGAAGTCGTAGAACTTGATTGGCTGGGTCATGGTGTTTCTCCGGGTGAGGTTGGGTGTGACTACATGCTGCGCCCATTCACCCGGCAACAGAATCCGTGCGGGCAGCAATCCATAATTTCGCAATGGGAAATAATGCAGCCGGGGCGTTGCTCATTGATCGCCCCAGCCGGCTAGCCCTTTTACCGGGCGTACGCTGCATAGGAATACCGCTACCTGCGGGGCACCCACTTCACCGCCGGCGTCAGTGTCGGCAACTATCCGGGCGAACAATGGCACGGGTGGCGACCTCAGCACCGGGTGCTGAATCTCAGTGACGATGTTGCTTCTGGTAGCGATAGAGGCCACGTGCAGCCTCGACCACCTCCGGTACGCAGGCCTGGAGCTCGTCGAAGCTCATCGAGTCAAGCAGTTCGTAGTTGTCTTCCAGGCCGTGCAGCGAGATGGCCTTGAGCAATTGCTCCTGCTCAGGCGGTAATTCGCCCCACTCGGCGACCTGGGTCGCACGCATGTAGCCGAAACACCACTCCTCGAGGATGATCGCGGTGCCTTGTTCGCCTTCGCTTTCTTCGAACAACGGCTCGAAGGTGTCCAGGTGCTCCTCCAACGTCTCGGCCACCTGGTGCGCGTAACGCAGCATCAGCGCAGTGTAGGCTTCTTCGTGGGCGGGTTTCTTGAACTTGGGCACCTTGCCACCCGCGACGGTGGGCAGCCAGGTTTCAGGTAGTACGGGGGTCGGCGAGCTGGCCAGGGCGGTGAAGAAACCGTTGAGTTCGGCCAGGTTGAGGACGGAATAGTCGTTGCCGTAGGTAATGAGCAGGTCTTCGAGGCGGGTGAGTTCTTTTTCGCTGAGCGAAGGGAGCATGGGGTAGCGTCCTGGTAGGGCGAGTAGGCCTGCACCCTAGCATAGGCGAGGTCATCGCGGGGCGAGCCCGCGATGACCTCGTGATCCCTTACACCGCCAGTGCGCGCTCACGCAGCTCCACGTTGAGGATGCGATCGTTCTCGCTGTAGTCGACCGGGCAGTCGATCACATGCACGCCTGGGGTTTTGATGCAGTGTTCCAGCAGCGGCAACAGGCCGTCGGCACTGTCCACGCGGTGGCCACTGGCACCATAGGCTTCGGCATATTTGACGAAGTCCGGGTTGCCGTAGTCCAGGCCGAAATCGGTGAAGCCCATGTTGGCCTGCTTCCAGCGGATCATGCCGTAGCCGTCGTCACGCAGGATCACCACGGTGACGTGCATCTTCAGGCGCACGGCGGTTTCCAGCTCCTGGCTGTTCATCATGAAACCGCCGTCGCCGCACACCGAGATCACTGGGCGGTCCGGGTACACCAGGTGCGCAGCCATGGCCGATGGCAGGCCGGCGCCCATGGTCGCCAGGGCGTTGTCCAGCAGCACGGTGTTGGGCTTGTGCGCCTTGTAGTTGCGGGCGAACCAGATCTTGTAGATGCCGTTGTCCAGCGCCACGATGCCTTCGGACGGCAAGGCACGACGCACGTCGGCGACCAGGCGCTGCGGGTAGACCGGAAAGCGGCTGTCGTCCTTGCCTTCGGCGATCTGCGCTTCGTTGGCTTCGCGGATCGCCAGCAGGCGGGTGAAGTCCCAGTGCGAGGTATCGCCCAGGCCTTCGGCGATCTGCCACACGGCGTTGGCGATGTCGCCGATCACTTCGATCTGCGGGAAGTAAACGGCATCGACTTCGGCGGAGCGGAAGTTGATGTGGATGACTTCGGTGCCGCCACGCACCATGAAGAACGGGGGCTTCTCGATCACGTCGTGGCCGATGTTGACGATCAGGTCCGCGGCTTCGACGGCGCGGTGCACGAAGTCACCCGACGACAGCGCGGCGTTGCCCAGGAAGCGCGGGTTGCGCTCGTCGACCACGCCCTTGCCGAGCTGGGTGGTGACGAACGGGATGCCAGTCTGGTCGATCAGTTGCTTGAGCACCTTGGCGGTCATCTTGCGGTTGGCGCCGGCACCGATCACCAGGATCGGGCTGCGGGCGTTGCGCAGCTTGCCGATGGCGGCTTCGATGGCCACATGCTCGGCCAGCGGGCGACGATGCAGGCTCGGAGGGATCGGCATGCTGTCGGTCTGCTCGGCGGCGATGTCTTCCGGCAGCTCCAGGTGCACGGCGCCTGGCTTTTCTTCTTCAGCCAGGCGGAACGCTTCGCGCATGCGTGAGGGAATGTTGTCGGCCGAGGCGAACTGGTGGGTGTACTTGGTGATGGGGTCCATCATCCCGCACACATCGATGATCTGGAAACGGCCCTGTTTGGACTTCTTGATCGGCTTCTGGCCGGTGATCATCATCATCGGCATACCACCGAGATACGCGTAGGCACTGGCGGTTACCAGGTTGGTGGCCCCGGGGCCCAGGGTCGACAGGCTGACGCCGGTCTTGCCGGTGAGGCGACCATAGGTGGCGGCCATGAAGCCTGCGGACTGCTCGTGACGGGTGAGCACCAGCTTGATCTTCGACTTGCGCAGGGACTCCAGCAGGTCGAGGTTTTCCTCGCCGGGGATGCCGAACACATACTCGACACCTTCGTTTTCCAGGCATTGCACAACGACATCGGCGGCCTTGGCCATCTTGCTAGTTACCTCACGTGATAGGGCGGAGTTGATGCCCAGGAACGGTCAGTGCGCTGCACTGACATCGGTCTGCCCAGGGAAGCTCTCCCCTGGGACAGAAGCTTGACGCAGGCAGCGCTCGGTTAAGTCACGTACGTATGCGGGCCGTATTGTCGCACCCTTTTGGTGGCGTGCGTGCCCTGGCTTTGCAAAGCCGGAAAAGACAAAACCCCTACCTGCTCA